>CAZUKD010000021.1:0-20629 GCA_964620825.1 uncultured Ectothiorhodospiraceae bacterium | reverse complement strand
GCAACGTTCACGGCCATGCCTTTTATCTACCGTGGGATAGTAACGGTGATGGCCGCTTCAAGTATCGCCGCGTAGACAAACCCGGCGGAGATCTACCGGCAGACACCACGATGGACCAGGATACCCGCGTTCACGCACACTCCATCACCTTGTCCTCCAACCGTCCTGGCCTGATTGCCAAAATGGACTTGATCGAAGGCGATGCGCAATCGGTCACTCCGGTTGACTACAAACGAGGTAAACGCCCGCATACTGAACGTGGAGCTTATGATCCTGAGCGTGTACAACTGTGTGTACAGGGTTTGATTCTCGAAGAACACAACTACCCCTGTACTGAAGGCGCGCTGTATTACGTGGAAAGTAAAGAGCGCGTACGTGTCGTTTTTGATGATGAACTGCGCGCACTCACGCATGACGCCATCAATGGCTTGCATCTCACCACCGCCGGTGGGCAGATACCCGCACCGCTTGAGGATAGCCCTAAATGCCCGCGTTGCTCACTCGTAGGAATTTGCCTGCCGGATGAGACCAGGTTTCTTCATCAAAGCTCTATTGAGCTTAGACCGTTGGCTGTAATACACAATGAAGCTTTACCGGTCTATGTCCAGGCCTATCACGCCAAAGTTGCCAAACATGGCGAAACCCTGGGGATCAGTATTGATGATCGAAAAGTGCAAATCGCACGCTTAATTGACATTTCCGAGCTCGTACTGATGGGTAACGTCTACGTGACCACACCGACACTGCATGAACTCATGGCCCGTGGGATTCCCATCAGTTGGCACAGCTATGGTGGTTGGTTTATGGGTTATACTGTTGGAACCGGCCACAAAAATGTTGAGCTACGCACCGCCCAATACCGTGCCAGCTTTGACGAATACACCTGTTTACATATCGCTAAAGGGCTTATTGCCGCTAAAATTCACAATAGTCGCACCTTGTTGCGCCGTAATTGGAAAGACGATAACGCCAGCCCCAAGATGCTGCTCGATGATCTAAAGCGTGACCAGCATCATTGTAATCGCACCACCAGTCAGCAGGAATTACTCGGTGTTGAGGGTAGCGCTGCATCACGTTATTTCGGTCAATTCAGTAAACTCATCCGCATAAATGATGCTGATGGTGATCTGGATTTCGATTTTACTCGACGCAACAGACGCCCACCTACCGATCCGGTCAATGCATTGCTTTCATTCGCTTACACGCTCCTGACCCGCACCTGGCACGTCACTCTCGGTGCGGTTGGTTTCGATCCTTATCGTGGATTCTACCATCAACCACGTTATGGGCGTCCAGCGCTTGCACTTGATATGATGGAGCCGTTCCGCCCGCTCATTGCAGATTCTACCGTTATTCAAGCTATCAATAATGGAGAAGTGCACCTCAATGACTTCATCTCAGCTTCCGGCAGCGTCGCACTGACCCCGAATGGGCGCAAGCATTTTATTGCTACCTTCGAGCGGCGCATGCATCAGGAAATTATTCATCCATTATTCGGTTATCGCGTAAGCTATCGACGATTACTCGAAATTCATGCGCGCCTGCTCAGCCGCTACCTGCCGGGGGATATCCCGGATTATCCCAACTTCACCACGCGGTAACTCCGATGAGTGAACATCTCTATATCGTTGCCTATGATATCGCCAATACCAAACGTTGGCGTCGTATTTTCAACGTCATGCACGGTTATGGAGAGTGGGTACAGTTATCTATTTTTCAGTGTCGCATCAACCCGGTTCAGCATACCGAACTCATTGCTTTGCTAGATAGTGTCATTCACCATGATCAAGACCACATCATACTGATGGATCCTGGCCTTGCTGATGGAGTAAAGCCTCATATTATCAGTTTGGGTAAAACCTTTGATGCCATTGAGCACGCGCCCATTATCGTGTAGGTTACTAGCGACTATTGTACGCAAGCAAGTTTGCCGCAGCTTCGCGAGTGCTCCAGTGCTCTCCCAAATCCTGGACAGCGCTCGAAGTCCGTAGTTCTTTGAAAGTCAGGTAAAATATTTATAATCAGGGTAGTCAGCCGATACGATTGAGCCAAGAAATGACCGGGGAAATGCACCGCTCGCAAAAACAGCTATACTACGCATACTACAAGGTCCGAGAGCAAGGCTGTTTTCCCCAGCAGAACGCTGGGGCCTCATTGAAGCCACTTTGTTGGCAAATGCTGGTATCAACAAACCAATCAATATGTTTTGCTTCATTATCATCATTCCATACCTGAAAAATTCAAGTATCCAGGTAAGGTCCATTCTGCTCATAAACAAGACACACTATGCTGATCTGATTTTGGCAGCGCCCTCCCCTTATATATCAAGATTGCCCACCAAAAGGGAAACAGATCTATGTCTGACGCAAAACGAACTCTTCTCTATTACAACCCCGGCTGCTCGAAGTCCCGGGCAGCCCTGGAAATCCTGCACGATCATGGTATCGAGCCGCAGTTAATCGATTATCTGAAAATACCACCCAGCCCGGAAGATTTGGAGCAGCTTCTGGATATGCTGGGTATGCAGCCGCGCGATCTGATGCGCAAGCACGAGAAAGAATATAACGAAGCGGGGCTGGATGATCCCAGTCTCTCCCGGGAAGCCCTGATTGATGCTTTTCGCCAGTATCCTCGACTGCTGGAACGCCCCATTCTCGTTATAGGTGAGCGAGCTGTCATCGGCCGCCCACCGGAGAAAATCCTGGAGTTTATTCCATGAGTGAAATTCTGATCCTCTACTACAGTAGGCAGGGTGCCACCGCCGAAATGGCCCGGCGAATCGCCCATGGTGTGGAGGAAATCTCCCACTCCATGGCTAAAATTCGAACAGTTCCGCCTATCTCTGCAACCTGCGAAGCGACCATGGACAGCATTCCCGATTCCGGCCCGCCTTACGCCACCCAGGAAGACCTCAAATCCTGTGATGGTCTCATTCTCGGCAGTCCCACACGTTTCGGAAACATGGCCGCCCCACTCAAATATTTTCTCGATCAAACCTCGCCCCTGTGGTTGTCCGGGACCCTGGAAGGTAAGCCAGCCGCGGTCTTCACCTCTACCGGCAGCCTGCATGGTGGCCAAGAAAGTACCTTATTGAGCATGATGCTACCGCTATTTCATCACGGCATGGTGCTGGTTGGCCTGCCCTTTACTGAGTCCGCCCTATTAACTACCCGTCAGGGTGGAACACCTTATGGCCCAAGCCACCAGGCCGGTGCTGACGGTAGCCTGTCCATGAGTGATGAAGAAATAAAGCTCTGCCGAGTACTGGGACGGCGTATGGCTGAATTTACCCAGGCACTAAAAGTATCCAGAGAACACCTTGCTTCACTTTGAATCTGGAAAAGGCTCATTCAATAATCTGCGAATGAAGGGTATGGTTATTCGCCGCCGGGTACATAAACTATTCCGATCCAAATAATCGAGCAGCTGAACAATCAACCGAGGTTCGCGTGGGCCATGGTGCAACAGATACACGACTTCTGCTTCTCCTATGCGAAAGCCTCGGATCAGGGCGCCATGCTGCCATAATTTCTGGATACCTAAATCATCCAGACGCACTAACTGACAAACCGGCCCCCACAGTAAACGGGTACGCAAATCTGCCAACACTTCCAGCTCCGGCCTGTATTCAGCCGTAAATAACAAGCGCAGATGGTGTTCGCGAGCCCTATTGATGAGTGCGAACAGGGCTCTGACCCATTCTTCAATCGCCCATAGACGGTGAACGTCGTCCAGAACCACCAGGCGCAGATGATCCATGCCTGTGAGGAACTCCGGACCCCGGCACAGTAACAAGCTGTCGGGCAAATAGGCCGCAGGCAGACCCTGTTTGGCCGCTTCATGACAAGCTGCCTGGGCAAGGTGTGTTTTTCCCGTTTGCCGGGCACCCCACAAAAACCATTGTTGTTCTTCGCCTTCTCCATCAGCAAATGATCGTAAGGCGAGAATGGTCTCCTTTTGTCCGGGCGCACTGATGAAGTTCCCGAAAGTCGCATCGGCACGAAGTCTGAGATCCAGCGCCAACTGTTCTCTGGCTTTTGTGTTTCGGATCACCCTTGATAAAACCCGCTACGGCGGTAACGCTGATGCAATTGACGCACGAAAACAGCCAGGACGGCAGCCACCGGCAAAGCCAGTAATACGCCGATAAAGCCAAATAGTTGGCCACCTGCGAGAATAGCGAAAATGACCATGACTGGATGCAGGCCAATCCGATCACCAACCAGCAAGGGCGTCAATACGCCACTCTCCAGCACCTGACCAATGGCGAATACCACCAATATCGGCCATAAGGTATAAATATCATGGGTCTGAAAAAACATGGCCAGTAAAGCGGAAATGATACCCAGAAAAAAACCAAGGTAAGGTACAAAACTAACTAGCCCAGTGATCGCTCCAATCAGAATACCCAGTTTAAGGCCTACCGCCCACAGGCCCACAGCATAAATCACCCCAAGCGCTACCATAACCGATAACTGTCCGCGCAGAAAAGCACCCAATACATCATCGACTTCCTGTGCCAGCCGGGCCGCGGTTGGTTGCAACCTGGATGGCAATAATCCCCATAGATAAGCGACCAGACGATCCCAATCGCGCAAGAGGTAAAACGCCACTATCAGAATAAGCACCAGATTAGCCAACCAGCCCAGCACCATCAATCCAGACTTGCTCAAGGCATCGGCAAGAATCGTCGCCACGCCGCTAGCCTGTTGCAAATGCCCGGTCGCCAACTGGATTAGGGAATTCAGATCCAAGACCCGGGAAGGAACCCCCAGATGGCTATGTAACCAGGGCAGAAGATGGGTATTGACCCATGCCAGATAGGTTGGCAGGGCTTCAACCAATGCACTGATCTGGCTTTCCAGTAAGGGCAATAGAAGAAATACTGCCCCCAATAATACCAGGGTCATAAATACGAAAACGATAGTAGCTGCTAGCGTGCGCGGTAACCTCCAATTTTCCAGCCGATCAGCCAGGGGATCCCCTAAGTAGGCCAGTAAGGCACCAATCATAAATGGCATGAGAATGGGGCCCAAAAAATACACTAACAGCCCGACTAGCAATAATCCGAGTACGATCGGCCAAAACCAGATTGATCGTATCGCATTCATCAGGTCACCCTCACCTTGCCAGATAGATCGTTCACACAGAGCCCAAAGCTTATTAAGCTTCGATAGTAAGCATTCAAACCATATCCGGGCGATGGACAAAAAACGATCACCGTCATAGCCATATCCATAATCCTGATCATTCAGGAATATAATAATCAGACATGGCAATTAGTGGTGAAAATTAAAAATATATTCATGCATGCCGGTTCCTTTGACTGATAGAGGATGCAAGCGCTTGACTGCGGCCAACCCCTTTAGAATTCCCGGTACCCATGCATAAGTAGGCACATTTTCCACCCCATTGGTCTTCAGCAATCATGGCGAGACCCAATCTGTTTTTTCTGAATAGCTAATCTCGCTGCCAACCGATCGGCAGTACCCGTAATACGTGATATCAGGGGTTAAAACCTGTTGTACGGAACCACCCATGTTCGCCAACGTGAAACCTGGCCCTGCCATATCACTCGCCAATGCCCTATCCAGTGACCCTGCACCCGGTGCCACCAGACCGGCCAACACCACATTGGCGCCATAACGGGCTGAAGCTTTTAGAATTGGCACCAAAAATCCTCCACGCAAATCTGATAGCTTTACCTCGGCTCCATCGCGGAATCCAGTAAAGGGAATTCAATTGGAAGCCCGCGCGACACGGCTACCTGTCTGGCGCGATCAAGGAATACCTGAACCGCTCCATCGGCGATAGATCCCCGCAAACAAAACCGCCCATGTTGCCTAATTCCAACCCACAAGAGAACCCTGGGCCGCTCACATCCCCACACTGGAAGACCCGTGAAGCGCAGCAAGTGATTGATCGCTCGGGGATAAAAGGATACCTTCAATTCAAGCTTACTACTTTCTTCGAGCACGGATTGCCATCTTACCTTGTTAGGCGTAACGGGTGTATGTGGTTCTGATAGAAAAACTCCTGGACGAAGCGCTGTGGGCTTTCCAGCGCCAACTGAAGACCAGCCACTTGTAGAATGGATGGATCTCCGGATACCTTGACCAGCACCTTAAACAAAACCTGCCGCAAAGCGATTCTTCGTGCCCCAGAGCTACGATTAACAACCAGCACTGTCGTCTGATGGAGACCCTTGACCCTAACCGCCATCACCGGGTGGGTGGGTAGCAGGAGCAGGATCAAAAGCAGGGGCCAACCCGACTCAACGCCGAACATTGAACGAAACCCGGAGCAACAGAAAGAGCGAACTGCTGACGTGGCGTATTGCAGATTCATCATAAACAGACAAAATTCAAGTCAAGAAGCAAACATACCACAGAGCCACATGAAAATCGTGAACATTCCCTATCGGCAGCGGAAGAATCGATCCGATGCGTCAACACCATCGTTGGTCGAGATGATCGAACAACTACGCATCCCGACTCCGGTCATCATCCACGATCCAAAACTCGCCACCATGGCTACTCAAGTTGCCGTACTCAATGACAACCGGGTTATTCAGCAAGGTAGTCCGCAGGGTCTTTGGTGCCCCGGAAAGTCTGACTGTCGCGTGCCCGGCAGGCTTTACCGTTTAGATTGCCATAACCCTGCACACTCAGGCTATCGGTTCGCGAGTAGCTCCAGCTCATGCTGCTGGCGTGTTATTTAGAGGAGGCAGAGTCTCAGTCTCCAGCCAGGTGACCAGGTCATGATCGTGATACATCCTGACAATCCTGAACTGTGACCGGCAAATCAGGCCTGACCTACTCTAAACAAAGTAATTGCTGGACCACCCAGGTTCAGTCCATACGCAAAGATGGGCAGGGATTGCGCTCGTTGTGTAACGAACTTTTCCGAACGGAAGCACTCCTGCCTTATGATAGTCTTCCAGGTTCTCTCCACCCCGGGAGACAGGATCAGGCTATGCCTACCCGACAGTAAAACCCGGTTCCTGACCCCATATCCAAAAGCTGCGGACAGATCACAGATAATTAACATCCCTCACCATCCTCTTTCTTAAGATCAGCTAAAATCTTGACGATCCGCTGCCTGGCTGCTTGATCCAGACCACCAGGAGATTCACTGACAATCTGCACCAAAGCCCGATCGATCCAGACTAATTGATGCGCGTACGTACGACAATCCCCACACATGGCCAAATGAATCGATAAAGCCAATCGGGACAACCCTTTGACCGGTTCCTCACGGGAAAGCGACAGTAATTCAGCGGCCTCGCGACAAGATAAACTGATCATGAAATATCCTCCCGATACCAATGCAAATCCAGGCAGGAACGTAAGGCAAGCCGGGTTCGATGCAAAAGCACATGCAGGTAGTTACGTTTGATTCCCATGATCTCGCTGACCTCAGCTGCATCCAGTTCCCCTAGGAGACAGAGTTGAAAAACCTCCCGTTGCGATTTATTCAAATCAGTCGCACATTGAAGCAGAACCCGCCGGAAAGCCTCAACCTGAAAATTCTTCAGGGGATCCTCGTCCCAGCGGTGCAGTTTTTCACGCCAATGCCCGTCTTCACCGAAATACAGGGTCTCGATTTCGTCACCTTCACTTTCGGCAGTATCCGGAAGCGATGCTCTGCCGATGTGATTTTCCTCACGCACGGTTTGGCGGAAATAATCGGCCAGTTTATGCCGCAGAATACCAATCAACCATGTACGCTCTTGTGCCTGTCCGCGAAATGATAACCGGGCCTGCCAGGCGGCCAGCAGAGTTTCCTGCACCAGATCCTCGGCCACATCCTGACGACCGACCCGACCCCGGGCATACCGGTACAAAGTATCACCATGGTTTTGCAGCCACTGCTGGGGGTCGCATGCATTATGCTGCCCTTTATTCCTTTCTTGCACCACCCTACAATCTTCCTCCCTGCATAGGCACCCTCGTTTCCACAAAGGTTGTGTTATCCGTATGACATCCGTCAACTCACCCATACCGACAATCCCTCTGATCCTATTGGAATAGGTCGTAACCAAAGGGGGTTTTCTTACGGGGATCTTATCTGGAAACAAATTTCCTCATCCAACTTACCGGTGCCGATTGATTCACCCTGTATTTCCGTGGGTAATCGTGCATCAAGGCGCCACATCACAATATACTGTGAAAATCTTTTGAGCGCAGCGTGCCGGTAATTATTTCCAACTGGCCTTGACAAGCGTGGAAAATAATTTTAGGAACCCCTCTACTCCGATTTCCCGCAGTAAGGCCGAGTTGCATGCCAATTTTACCAGCGTCTTTGGCGATACCTACTGCTGGAATTTGACTCCACCCCAGCAAAATGGTTTTCATTTTGTTGCAGGGCGGTAATGGGATTGTTGGCATCGGGTATGGCTCCCGAACCAGTAGTATCCCCTAATCCATAAATTGAGCCTGAAAAGAGGGTGATAGGGTCTCTGCCAGCCGGCCCGTCTTGCGGGGCTGGGCGATCAGCCGGGTGAGCTGTTAACCGAATAGCCGCTGATTTTCATCAAATAACCGATCACCACCTCTTTCTCTTGGCGAGATAGTGTCAGGTAGCGAAATTTGACCTGCTCCCCCTGAATCCGGCGATAACAGACATCCAGTCGCTGAGGATCGAAAAGGCCACCGCCTGGGTGCCGGACAGGAAATCTCCAGGCTGATCGATGGTCGTTAAGTCTTCGAGTCTCATGATGGTTTCCATCCCCCCATCATGAATGGTTCCGCTTCCAGCTTCAGACTCATCTCATATTGGACAAGGCCGATCCTAGACATCCAAGAGGTAGTACTTTACAATAAAGGTTGTATAATTAGGGGGTTTTTAAAAAACTTACTGCGCGAACCGATTGTAGTGTCGTGTATTCATCCGCACTACGCCTATCCACTTGTTAAATGAAGCCGCTCCGCGACTCCTTGCGTTCAGCCCCTTGTAAGCGTTAGAGTTCCCTCAGGAAATTAAACCCGTCTCGATAATGAAAGGAGCGCTTCTCATGACCCCCCGCCCACTCGCCTTAATGACTGCAGTCGGCTTGATAGTAGCCGCACCGGCAAGCTTTGCCTATAGCTTCTTCGGCACAGTCCCTCACTCAATTCAAGCAGCCACTTCCGGCCTGACCATCGGGGTAGGCAGCCTCAGCCAGAACTACAAAGAGAGAATCAATGGGAGTATTTTTGACAAGGAAGCTGGCCACCTCGGTTACGTTGGCATAACCTGGGGCTTCCAGCATGCGCACTTAGGCGGCACATTCTCAATGAGCGATGCCGCTGGCAACACAAGATACACCGGGGCGATCCAGACTACCCCACCAATCCCAATCACTGCTACCACCGGGAACCACATCTTCAACATCGCGTATAACCTGCACTACGGGTTTTCGCCGATGCGCCATCTGGCTATTATCCCTGGAGCTTTCATTGGCAGGAATATCTGGAATCGCAATATAAAAGGTACACATGGCTACAGCGAACTGTACACCCATAATTACTATGGCATCAGCCTGAAGGCCGCCTACGCGATCACACCCGTAATCGTCATTAGCGCTGACGCCAAGGTGGGCAAAACAGAGAATGCCGCAATGACTACCAACGGAGATGGCCGCATCCCGACCATTCGGTTCAGCCTGCGGTCCAAGCCCTGGAGCCAGGTGGGTGTTCAAGTCAATTGGCAGTCCAGTAAATTGATTGGCGTGTTTGGCCGATATGCTGAAACTAACTACCGCTATGGCGCCTCACCAGTTTACTATGGGTACTACAAGGGATACTTCTGGGGAGAATTCGAGCCTGACAGCAAAACCATTCACGGCGTTGCTGAGATCGGCATTCGCATTCATTTTTAGGCGCTGTTACCGGGGATAAATGGCCTACTGGATTTACAGCTCAAGTAAATGCAGGCCAATCAGGGGGAACGGACTGCCCTTGTCTTCTCTATCCATGACCTTGACCCTATAAGATCAGACGGGTATTGCTGCCCGGTTTGGCTTATCTACTCACAAATGTGTTCAAGTGATTCCAGATACGAATCCTGGGTCACGGTTATTCTCCGGCCACAATCATTCGATCAATCAACAATGAACCCGTCAGAATATTGCCCCGGCGATCGACGTCAGTGCCCATCGCGCGAATAGACTGAAATACTACCTGAAGATTCCCGGCGATGGTGATTTCTTCCACTGGATACTGGATTTCCCCATGCTCCACCCAAAACCCGACGGCACCACGAGAATAATCACCGGTCACCAGATTGATGCCATAACCGATCAGTTCAGTAACCAGCAAACCGGTATCCATTTCCCGCAGCAATCCCGGAAAATCGAAACTACCACCCAAGACACTTAAGTTATGAACGCCACCAGCATTTCCGGTCGTCTGCATACCGAGCCGACGGGCTGAATAGCTATCCAGAATATAATTGCGCAAAATACCGTCACTGACAACATCCTGTTCCTGAGTTGCCACACCCTCCCCATCAAATGGAACACTTCCCAAAGCACGCGGCAGATGGGGCTGCTCTCGCAGCGAAACAAATTCAGGAAAAATCCTTTGGCCCAACTGACCGAGCAGGAAAGAAGCCTTACGATACAAGGCCGGCCCGCGGATCGCGGCCACAAAATGCCCGATCAGACTGCGAGCGACATCCGCTTCGAACAGAACCGGGATTTCCCGGGTGCTCAACCGTCGCCCACCAAGCCGCCGGACGGTACGCTCCCCCGCGCGCTGACCAATGGTTACGACATCCGCCAGATCCTCTGGAACTCTGGAGGTGTCATACCAGTAATCTCGTTGCATCGCGCCGTCCTGTTCACCCACTACCGAGCAACTAACGCTATGCCGGGTACCCGCATAACCACCCATAAAACCCAAACTGTTACCATAAACCATCGTACCGCGAAAGCTGTTGATATTAGCGCCTTCGGAATTAGTAATTCTTGGGTCATATTCGCGAGCCGCCGACTCGCATTGCTGCGCCAGATCCACGGCTTGCTGAGGATTAATATCCCAAGGATGATCCAGATCGAGATCAGGATAATGATGGGCCAGTAAATCTACATCCGGCAACCCCGCATAAGGATCGTCTGCGGTAAATCGCGCAATAGCGCTGGCCGCGGCAATCGCTTCCGAAATCCCTGTATCGCTGAAATCTGCCGTACTGGCATTACCCTTACGTTGACCAAAGTACAGGGTCAAGCCCAATCCTTTATCTCGGTGATGTTCAAGGGTCTCGATTTCACCCATACGTACACTCACGCTCAAGCCGGCATCAGAACTCGCCGCGACTTCGACCGCAGTCGCCCCTGCCTGGTGCGCTTTATCCAGAGTATGCTCGACAATGCCTTCCAGAGTTTGTCGATCCAGTTTCAGCGGTTTTAAATACTGCATTTTTACTCCTGATTTCAGGCCCTTTAATTAGGTTATTTTCCAAATGATATTCGCGGTTTCAGAAGATTATTGCACCACCGCCACGCAGCGGCCTATGCAGCGCGGGTTCCCCATCCATCCCACTGAAAAGACAACCTGCCCACTCACTTGCCACATGCTTGCTCAGGGCCCGCCGGTTTCCCCGCGCGCCAATATTAGCGACTTGAACGCCCAACCCACCACAACTCATCCAAACCATCCTGTGTACGGCCACCGACCAAGCGTCTAAAAATATACCAATACATAATACCATCCGATCCATCCCGGGTCGGCACAGGATTCTCTTGTGAAAACAATTCTTCATTCATGGCGCCATCCCCCAATCGATACGATTATCGGTTCTCAGAGAGATAGGTCATCCTGCAAATAGCTTCAGGCCTGCGTGCCGCCGACAGTTAGCCCATCGACTCTCAAGGTAGGCTGTCCGACGCCCACGGGAATACTTTGCCCTTCCTTACCGCAGGTACCCACACCATTATCCAGACGCAGGTCATTACCGATACGGCTGACGCGGGTCAGTACGTCGGGACCATTACCGATCAACGTCGCGCCCTTGACCGGGCGCGTCACCTTGCCATTTTCAATTAGATAGGCTTCCGAGGCGGAGAATACGAATTTCCCAGAGGTGATATCCACCTGGCCGCCACCAAAATTCGCTGCATACAAACCTCGATCTACCGAGGCGATAATTTCGCCGGGATCCTCCTCGCCAGCCAGCATATAAGTATTAGTCATCCGCGGCATAGGTAAATGGGCGTAAGATTCACGCCGACCATTGCCTGTTTCCGGCATCTTCATCAAGCGGGCGTTCAGGCGATCCTGCATGTAACCCACCAGGATTCCATCCTCGATCAGAGTCGTGCACTGGGTTGGCGTGCCCTCGTCATCGATATTTAGTGATCCACGGCGCTGCGCCAGCGTGCCATCATCGACGACAGTCACGCCCTTGGCTGCCACCCGCTGCCCCAGACGGCCACTGAATGCCGATGTGCCCTTGCGATTAAAATCACCTTCCAGCCCATGCCCGATCGCTTCATGCAGCAAGACGCCGGGCCAGCCAGGGCCAAGGACTACCGTCATGGTGCCTGCGGGGGCCGGTATGGCTTCGAGATTGACCAGCGCCTGTTGCACGGCTTCTCTGGCATAGCCCAGGGCCCGTTCCTGCTCCAGAAAAAACCGGTAATCAACTCGCCCGCCACCACCGCTGGCTCCGCTTTCCCGGCATCCTTTCTCCTCGACGATCACACTGACATTGAGTCGCACCAAGGGTCGGGCATCCGCAGCCAACGTGCCATCACTCGCTGCCACCAGAATAAATTCATGGCTTCCGGCCAAGCTAACCATGACTTGCTTGACACGCGAATCCAGCCGGCGTGCTTCTGCATCGACCTGTTGCAACAAAGCAATCTTTTCTTCCGCACTCAGTGCCGAGGTAGGATCTCCCGGCACATAGAGGTCATGTCCTGTACGCGCCTGCCATGCCTGTATTCGCCCACCACCCCCCTTTTTTGCGATCGCACGGGCTGCCTGCCCTGCCTCCAGCAAGGCCGACAAAACAATCTCGTCACTGTACGCGAAACCGGTACGATCACCGCTGATAGCTCGAACGCCCACCCCCTGATTGACGCTCCAGGAACCCTCGCGAACGATGCCATCCTCGAGCGCCCAGGATTCGTTTCGACTCAATTCGAAGTAGAGGTCTCCACTGTCGATTGATCCGCCAAGAACCGTAGACATGACACGATCAAGATCCGTTTCTCCCAATCCGGAAGGGCGTAAAATGTGTTCCTGGGCCAGCTCCAGAAAACTATTTTCCTGTTGAGTTGTCTCCTTCATTTATCCTCCTCATGTCTCATAACAAAGACAGGGTCAACGTAGATTCAAGTACCAATAAAACTGTATTAGAGCCGCCGATGTTCCAAACAAGGAAATGTCCGACGAAGTTGGTGCAAACGATCGGGGTCAAAAACACTATCCCCAATACCTGCTCCTCGGCGACAAGTTGTCAAAACCCTTCCCCAAGGATCAACGATCATGCTATGTCCATAGGTGGACCGTCCATTAACATGGAAACCACCTTGTCCGGCTGCGGCGATATAACTGAGGTTTTCAATGGCTCTGGCACGAACCAGCACCTCCCAATGCGCTTTCCCGGTCTGGGCAGTAAACGCTGCCGGAAGGGCAACGATTTCGGCACCTTCAAGCATTAGCCGACGAAATAGTTCAGGAAAACGCAAATCATAGCAGATTGCCAGCCCCACCCGCCCAAGATCGGTTTCCACTGTCACGGGCTGCCATCCAGCCAGAGTCGTTGCCGATTCATGATAACTTTCCTGAGTGCCCTCCAGGATAACATCGAATAGATGGATCTTGTCATAGCGGGCCATCTGCGCGCCATCGGGGGCATAAACCAAGCAGCTGGCAAAGGCTCGGCCTGACTCATGAGAGCGCAAGGGTAGCGTACCCCCAACTAACCAGATACTATGCCGCCTGGCCTGGTCAGCCAGAAAGGTCTGCACGGGTCCCTCGCCCGCCAGTTCGGCCGCTGCTACGCGTTCTGAGTCATTTCCGGGCATCTGGCTAAAATTCTCCGGCAACACAACCAGTTCAGCACCCGCTTCTGCTGCCTTGGCCAGATGCCGCTCGGCTTCCAGTAAATTGGCCTGAACATGTGGCCCGGAAGCCATTTGTACCACTGCTATGCGCCGCATCATGCCCTCCCTGCCTACTAGATACCAGCGTCAGATTCAAGCTGGAAGCCCCTGGATCTCCTGCATGCAATTGGACAAATCGGCGCGGCACTCCAAAAGATACCAGCCACGCCCGGAATCGGTTGGCCCAAAGCACTCCGGATTCTCCTGCAGGATAAGTGAGCAGGATACCTTGTTTCAGATCATGGAATATCCAGGCGCGAATCAAGTCTCGTAAAGCGGGATCATCCAGCATGATCCGGTTATGATCGGGACTCTGCCATTGAACCAACGTAATCGAGCAGATGAGCTGTAACCGCGATTCACTCGCCTCAGCACCCGCTGCTGCTGCCGCTGTATTCATTAAGATAAGCGAAAATATTAAACTAGGGATTCCTCGAATGATGGCTTGTGACCATTTATTAGGCCAACGGATAGCAGAAGGACGCAGATCGGAAAGATGCATTGGGTGTGAGAAAAGCCTCATCAATAGCTCAATATAACGATGCTCCACTGGCCTCATGATTCGAGGTTTGCGGGATTTTATTCTTCAGTGTGATGACCGGAGCCTTGGAAGTTCCACCCACATGATATTCGATCTTGAATATTTTGTTGAACCGTTTACCAAGCCCCGAGAAACGGTCAAACAGATACACGGCCAATCCGGCCACCGGACCGCCGACCAACGCGCTGGCAATCGGCAAAGCCGACTGCAATTGTGGAATCGCGGTAACGTCGACGTTCAATGCGTCAGAAAATACATTGATCTTCCCTTTGGCATGAATGTCCGCAGTCGAGCCATCCAAATGCAAATCACGGGTCTCTATGATCCCATCTTCAACACGGAAGTTACCACTTAAGATATTAAACCCAAAACCGCTCTTGAACAAACCGCTGAACCCGCGAGCCAGATGATTGGGCAATTCGTTTAAATTAAACAGGGTCAGCAATTTCCCGACCGGGCCGGTATTGACATGGTTCAATCGCCCATTACGCAAACTGACACTTCCGCTTCCCCGGATAGTTTTCCAATGTAACTCATTGGGTGCTCCTGGCCAGGACAACCTCCATTTGGCCTGCCCCTGTCCACCACTCATACCTGGAAACTTGAATAGCTCAAGCATCTGGCCGGCATTCTGGATATTCAGATTAAGCCACAAACGGGTGAACGTACTCTGATTCCGCTTGAGCCATTCCCCATGAATATTCGCCGTGAAAGCGGGCTCCACCAGGCTAATCCCTTGGATTTTCAGACCATCGGACAGGGGTTGAGTACGAATGCGAACATGAGCAAGCTTGACTCCAGCTATCTCCATCTGCTGTATCTGACCCTCCAGCGGAGGAATAGCGGCCGGATTGATTAATCCTACCTTTCTACCCTGCGCCGACAGTGGCCCACTACGCAATTGTTTCACCCCCAGGATCAGGCGAGACATCTTAAAGCGCACAGGATTCGGCCCACGCAAGATGAATGGAATCCAGAATCGACCCGCTAATTGCCTGGATTCGATATCCATATTCCACCCAGGCGGCTCGCCCTGCGCGGTCAGCTTAACCTGGTCGAGCCCCAGGCTAAAAATCTGTAAATAATGGGCCGTAACATGGACCTGTCGGATGCGCTGCAAATCGTCCATGACGCTATCGGGGCATGTCGTGTTTGTCACGACCACAGGTTGCTTTGGACTGAAACGCACATCTCGCCAGGCGTCCAGATTGAGATTTTCAAATTGGCCTTCCAGCCTGATCCCGGCGAGTGGTAAGCGGGGCATGCCGGCGTTGTAACGAATATCCATAGCCTGTGGATAGCGACAACCCCTCTTCCCGGCAAGACGCAAAACCAGGCGCAACGCAGGGCCATATTCCACCCAAATCGGCGTACCCGGTTTGTCCACGGCGAAACGCAGATTCAGCCTGCGCGCCAACGCTGCCGACTTACCAATCGGCTGAGGCAGATCCACAACAACACCCTTTAGATTCGATTGCACATGCACCTTCACCCCCGTCTTCCGAAAAGCACGGGTCGTCAAGGGAACTGCGAACTCGATCCGCATCGGGGCCACACCCTGCACGAATGGGCGAAGTGGTGAGGACTTGGGCAGGAGCAGCGACATCCGGTAACGACCGCTCAGGCTAACCCGAGCACTCCCCCCAACCTTGATGGCTGCTGATAGCTGCGTTGGTGAACCACGGAAAATGGCCGTCACATTCGTAGCTCGCACACCACTCTGGGTAAAAGTGAAGGCTCCATTGATCTCGCGTAATTTGAAATTCTGGCCGATGAAGGTGAAATCACCTTGCCTTATTCGGGTTTCACCCTTGATTTTCAGCCCCTTCTCGTTGTTCTCATCCAGGGGAATCAGCATTTGAGTGGATAGACGCTCACTTCCCCGCGTGATGATTTTTTTAAACAGATCCTGATAGCCATCGGCTACCGAAGTGTGCGCCAGATAAGCCACCAAATCCGGAACCGGGCCATGCGCGCGCAACCGGAGGTGCAAAACCGCCTTTTCCACATCAGGAATCTGCGCGTTTACCGTATCGATATGGGTGGAGAGCACTTCTCCGGTAGTGGCCGTAACGTCCAGGCCAGGGCTTTTGAAGACCAGTTCTCCATCCGCTTTTTTCAATGGGGGCCAATCATGATAGTACTTCACTACGGCACCCACGATGGGTAAGCGAATACTAAAAATACCCTGGTGCTGGCGAAAGGGGAAATTCCGGGGATTACCTTGAATCAGCATCTGCCCGTTTTTGATTTCACCTGCCTTGAGCGCAGTTTCCAGCCAGTGATTAAATCCTCTGGAGAAAGGCTTGAAAGGTAGAAAATGATGTAACCCAGCCAAGTTGCCGCGAGGCATAAATAGTCGCAAGTCAAGATAGGGTGGAGCTTTAGAGGGCAACAGGAAGTTTATATTCCCCTGAATCTTGAGGTTAGCATTAGCCAGCCCGAAGTTATCCGAACGGATGTGCACGCCTTGGGAAACAAGGCGCCACCTCAAGGGTAAACGAACATTCATAGCCGGCAAAGGCCGAGTAAACCATTTTGGGACAATGATGATAAAATCAGGACTTTTAAGCGAGAGAGCTCCACCTTGCGGGGTAAACCAGAATGTTCCTCGGCCTCCTCGAATACCGGGATAATTCTCATAAGGCCGAATGGAAAACCCTGCAAAACGGCTACTCATCGTTAGTTCATGAATTTGTCCTTTGCGCAGAATACCCTGAAAGCGCACATTGGACAAAATTCCAGCAGGGGAAAGTCCCTGTAGTGATTTCCGCCAGTTCAGTGGCAATTGCGGCAGGGTGGCCACAAACGGTAGCAGATCGGGCAGAATCAGATGACTCACCCAGCCGGTGATTTGTCGCCCCAGAGGGATATCCTGCTCGGCGACACTAAGCGCAAATGCTGACCAACGGCCTTTTTTAGTACCTACCTTGATGCGGTCTGCCTGTAACAACCAACCCTGGGGTTGATGGCGCAAACCAAATTCGAAAGCCAGATTCACAGGTTCAAAGCGATCGCTCCCCCCACCGCCTGAAATACGCGCTTTGCGCTTCGAAACGAGCGAGAAATTAACTAAATTGAGGTGTCCAACAAACTGCTGGAACCGCCCCCCACGTAATGATCCCCAAATCCTCATGCTCAACCTGCCACTCATTTGCAGCACTTTTGGAATAAAGGGCTTCAACAGGAGAGGCGGAAGGTGAATACCCTGAAGATCCCAATACATTAATCCATTCCATTCCTGAGAGTGACTAGTTAACTTGTTGAATTTGCCAAGAAAAATTAGCTTCCTGCCAGAACCTTGAGCAAATTTCAACAAAGCCGCTACTTTTATCCGGCCCTGATGACCCACCCGCATTTGGGCGCTCAATTCGGGGAATGTGTATCTCTTGTCGGCACCTCGATCCTCCACCACCACCTCGCCTTGTTCGATATCGGCGGACATTCCTGGCGCGAACCAGTCGAGCATAGGAGACAGCCTCTGGCCCTGATCGAGCGATACCCACGACAAAGCGGGTTGCAGGATACGCCCATTTTGGGTGGTAATGATCTGCAACCGCACCCCATTCAACGCAATCCGATTGATTTTCCAATGACGGGACCAGGCGGAATCCAGCAGACTGATACCAAAAACTGCACGATTGATCTGGAGCCAAACTGTTTTCCGGCGCGCATCCAGGATCCGGACTCCTTCAAAAACCAGCCGGGGAGATATTCCATGCCAATAAATCCCGAGATTCGAAAAACGTACTGGATAATCGAATTTCGCCGTCAATAATCGCTCGATATCCTGTCGATAATGCTGGACATTGGAAGCGATGATACGCATGGTCACGGTGCCCACCGCTGCCAGAATGATCACGGTGACCAGCAACAGCCAGGCCTTGTAAAGCAACCAGCGCAAGCTCTGCATCCTAGTCATCCAGGTGCTTACAGAGGCACCACATCGAATTGTTCCTGGTTATAAGATGCCTCTACCTGCAGGCGCACCGGAATACCGATAAACTCCTGTAGCTCCGCAAAGTTCGTGGATTCTTCATCCAGCAAACAATCAATCACCTCCTGTGAGGCCAACACCAGCAGTTCTCGTGCTTCAAACTGGCGGCTCTCGCGCAGAATCTCACGAAACAACTCATAACAAACCGTTTCCGAGGTTTTCAGCGAGCCTCGTCCTCCGCAGGTTGGGCAGGGCTCACACAGGACATGTTCCAGGCTTTCCCGGATTCGCTTGCGCGTCATCTCGACCAACCCCAGATTCGATACCTCAAGTATCTGGGTTCGCGCATGATCCCGTTCCAGTGCACGCTCCAGAACCCGCATGACCTGCCGCCTGTGTTCTGACTCACGCATATCGATGAAATCGATAATGATGATGCCACCGAGATTACGCAGCCGCAATTGTCTGGCTATGGCTTGAGCAGCCTCCAGATTCGTCTTCAGAATCGTCTCCTCGAGATTCCGATGGCCGACGAACCCTCCCGTATTGACATCAACCGTAGTCATGGCTTCGGTCTGATCGAACACGACGTGTCCACCTGATTTCAACTGAACCCGGCGATCTAACGCTTTCTGGATCTCATCCTCCACTCCGTAAAGATCAAAAATCGGCCGATCCCCCGAATAATGCTCAACACGATCCGCGAGCTCAGGCATGTAGATCTCAATAAATTCATTGATTATTCTAAGGTTCTCTCTCGAATCGACACGGATCTTACCTGCCTCGCTGGAGCCGAGATCTCGTAAGACACGTAACATCAAGGGTAATTCTGCATAGACGCGCTCACCAGCACCCGCTACAGCAGCCAACTCCTGAATACTTTTCCAGGCCGTACGCAAATACCGCATGTCACGCTCTACATCCTCAAAACTGATACCTTCTGCCGCTGTACGCACAATAAACCCATGCGGTTCATCGCATATTCCACCCAATTCCCCTACCATAGCCCGCAGGCGCTCCCTTTCCAGCGAATCATCGATCCGCGTGGAAACCCCCACATTTTTCGCTCCGGGAACTAGAACCAGATACCGGGAAGGCACGGATAGTCTGGTCGTCAATCGGGCACCCTTGGTACCCAGGGGATCTTTGACCGCCTGGACCAGAAGCTGCTGACTTTCGCTGAGCAAGGCACCAATGAGCGGAGACTGTAGCGACCCGGAACCGGGTGGCGAATCATCCGGGCTTAGGTTATACAGATCGGAAACGTGCAGAAAAGCAGCCCGATCCAGACCGATATCCACAAACGCCGCCTCCATGCCCGGCAAGACCCGACTGACCTTGCCTTGGTAGATATTCCCCACCAATCCCAGGTGCCGGACCCGTTCAATATAAACTTCCTGCAAGACGCCATTTTCGACGAAAGCGACTCGTGTTTCCTGGGGCGTAATGTTGATCAACAACTCGGTGCTCATGTGCCTCCCTGTATTCTGCTTGCATTAATTACCTCATCCTAAGGTATATTCATTCCACAGCTTTTTAGCAACTGGGTGATTTCGAACAGGGGCAGCCCCATGATCCCGGAATAGCTACCCTCCAGACGAGAGATAAAGATGGCGCCCAACCCCTGAATAGCATAAGCGCCCGCCTTACCCAGTGGTTCTCCGGTGGACACATAGGCGCATCGTTCCTCAGCGCAGGTGGCGCGCATCCATACCCGACTGCTGGACAAGGCGCGCAATCGGCGCTGTCCGCACGCCAGCACTACCGCAGTATGAACATAATGCATGCCGCCAGACAGGAGAGCCAGCATTTCCAGGGCTTCCTCTTCGTTAGCCGGTTTACCCAATATCCACCCACTTCGGGCAATCAGGGTATCCGCACCGATTACGAGCGCACTGAATGCTGCCTCCGAAACTGCCTTCTCCACCTTGGAGCCCGCCAGGCGAGTTACAGCATCCTCGGCGGACTCCCTGGTAAATACAGTTTCATCCACATCGACTGATTCTAATCTGCATTAGAAATAGCATTAATAATATATTTCTATCCGGTAATGGAT
>CAZUKD010000020.1:0-22447 GCA_964620825.1 uncultured Ectothiorhodospiraceae bacterium | reverse complement strand
TCTGGATGTACCCTTGCATTTAGCTATCGATACCCATTTGCTTTGGGCCAATGGCGGGCTTGTGCTGATGCAAAAACAGGCCTTGTTCGACAGGCACCACCAGCGAGTCGGCTGGTTGATGACCACTGAAGCGCTATTGCCTAGTGTGACCCGGATGCTCAAGGAGTTCGGCAGCTTAGGGAAAACCGAGGAACTTTTCCTTTGCAGTAAATTGCCTCACCCGGCTATCCAGGCCATGCAGTGCTTTCCCACCCTGCTCGGGGGGGGTCATGTGCTGCCCCATGTACCTTTTAGATTAAAAGGCCGCTTGCTACCCATGGTTTACGCCTTGAGAGGGGAAGTCGGACTCATCACTACCCGAGACTATCGTGGCCGACAGGTGATTGCGGCCTATGCACCTATCGGCAATCTCGGCATAGGCGCGGCTCTCAAGATCGATACCAAGGAATTCTATGGTCCTATTGATAAACAGATAAGCAAGGTTATCTATACGCTGTTGTTCTTCCTTGTTATCGGTCTGTTGTTGCTGTTCTGGCTGGTTAATCCATTGATCAGGAAGCTTACCTTTTCCGAGCGTAGTGTGCGCCAAAGCAATATTCGACTGCAAGACAGTGAAGCACATCTGCGCACCATCCTCGAAAACCTTGATGAGGGGCTATTCACTGTTTCCGAGGCAGGAGTAATCCAATCCACCAATCTTGCAGCCGAACAACTATTGGGCTATTCGCCGGGTAGTCTGGTCGGCCAGGATATACTCAATGTCATCAGTCCTGATAGTCACCCCAAATACCGCGACCGAATGCAGCACTACGCGGCCCAGGACCCATCCGACATATCTGCCCGCTTTGGGCTATGCGCGCTGCGCCGCGATGGCCGTGAATTCCCCGCAGAAGTTCATGTCAGCAACATGCTGTTACGTGGTCAGTATAAATTTATTATCACCCTGCAGGATATCACCGGGCGTAAGGAAGCCGAGGCCAGGATCCTGCATCTCGCCACTTACGATTCCCTGACCGGCCTTCCCAATCGGAGTTTACTGGAAGACCGGATCAAACAGGCAATCCAGATCAGTCAACGTGATCGCAAGGGTTTTGCGGTGATCTACATCGATCTGAATGACTTCAAGTCCATCAATGACTCACTGGGACACAATATTGGTGACGCCCTGCTCAAGGTGGTGGCCAAGCGTTTGCGCAACTGCCTGCGTGGCAAGGACACCGTGGCCCGCCAGGGCGGCGATGAATTTATCATTGTCCTTTCCGACATCACCCATGCAGGCGATGCCTTAATCACAGTGCAGAAAATATTAGACGCCCTGGATAAGACTTATTTTATCGAGGAACATGAGCTGCACAGTGGCGCCAACCTCGGCATCGCCCTCTATCCGGAGGATGGCCAGGATACGACCATGCTACTTAAAAATAGTGATACAGCGATGTATGCGGCCAAAGCCGCAGGACGGCATAACTATCGGTTTTATTCCCTGAAAATGGACGCTATAGCGGCCGAGCGCCTAATGATGGGGAACAATCTTCATCATGCCATCGAACATGATGAGCTCACTTTGCACTATCAACCGATCGTCTCTGTCGCCAGCAGTGAGATACTGGCTGTCGAGTCACTGCTGCGCTGGACTAGCCAAAGCATGGGCTCTATTTCTCCCGCCCGCTTTATTCCGGTTGCAGAGGATTCCGGCCTCATTCTGCCGATCGGGGAATGGGTGCTGGAAACCGCTTGTCGGCAGATTCGTGCGTGGGAAGCTTGCGGTATTGCCATTGGGCGCACAGTGATTAATCTTTCCCCACTCCAGTTTCGTCAGGCAGATCTCGTTGGGCGATTCACTCGCATCATTGAAGATACCGGCATCGACCCCAGCCGACTCGGCATGGAGATTACCGAGAGTTGCATCATGGAAGACCCGGACACCTCCATTTGCATGCTAAACGAGTTCAAGGCTATGGGCATCGAACTCTCCCTGGATGATTTCGGTACCGGGTATTCCAGTCTCAGCTATCTCAAGCGTTTCCCTGTCGACAAGCTCAAGATCGATCAATCCTTCATCCGTGACCTCACGCACGATCGTAGCGACGAGGCCTTGGTGGAGGCCATCATCGCCATGGCGGGCAGTCTCAAAATACGGGTTATCGCCGAGGGTGTCGAGACCGAGCAGCAACTTGATTTCCTCCGCCAACATCACTGCGATCAGTATCAGGGTTATTACTATAGCCGTCCATTACCGGCTCATGAGCTCCAGTTGAAGATCCTTGAGGCAAGGTGATAATTTTCTTATCCCCAAACAAAACTCGGCTAAAGAGTCGACCTAGTCGACCCTGAAATATTCATTGCAAACATTCAAGCACCCTGCGGTAGTTTCAGCTAGAGGCAGCCTGCTTCTCAGTCCTCTGAAGTTCCAGATTTTTGTCGGGGTATTCACACCACTTTTCGATGAGGCACTGCCCGCATTTTGGCTTTCTGGCCACACATACATAACGGCCATGAAGGACCAGCCAGTGATGCGCGTCATACTTGAACTCATCTGAGATCACCTCCATCAGGCGATCTTCCACCTGGCGCGGGGTTTTCCCCGGAGCCAGCCTGATACGGTTGGCGACCCGGAAAATATGGGTGTCTACCGCGATCACTGGCTCCCTAAAGGCGGTGTTGAGGACAACATTGGCAGTTTTGCGACCAACGCCAGGCAGCGATTCCAGCGCCTTGCGATCATGTGGCACCGAGCCATCATACCGTTCCGTCAGGATACGGCAAGTGGCAATGATGTGTTCGGCCTTGGTGTTGTAGAGGCCGATATGGTGGATGTAGTGTTTCAGTTCCTCCTCTTCGAGTAAGAGGAGGGCCTCGGGGGTGTTGGCAGTCTGAAACAGTTTTTTGGTGGCCCGGTTAACGGTAATGTCCGTGGCCTGCGCTGATAATATGACTGCAATTAATAATTCGAAAGGGGTATGGTAATTCAGCTCGGTTTGTGGATGCGGATTGGCTTGGCGAAAGCACCCGAAAATGGCATTGATCTTCTGTGCGTCCATGTGGGATCGGAGGTGGCAATGGGGGCTTTGCTAAGCCCCACTGGTTGGATCAGACGTGACGGAACAAGCCGACATTCGGGGTAGGTTCGTATTCAGCTTCCGCCTTTTTCCGTAAATCCGCTAGTCGCTTGTCATGTCCTTTTTCAAGTTTGTGCATGGCATTTTTATCCAGCTTAAGGAAAATGACCCCCTGGATGAAAGAGTCTGGATTGTCCATGCAGCTTGCCCAGTACTTGTGATTCAGATGAAAACTGTGGTAGGAAGCTGGCCTATGGGGTAATTCTTGAAGTACCAGCTTTCAGTCACTTTCAAATCGGAGTCATTTTCAACGAAATTTTCAGTCCAGTCGTACCACCATTTGTAATAAGCCTTCTGCAGATCTTCGGGAAAATGATTTTTTCCGAAAAAGGCGCTGATAGTCATGCGTAAAGCCGACCCATAGTGAGTACCGTGATTACCAGCAAAAGGGAGATGACCGGACATGCGTTGGCTCTCCTCATGGTATGAACCAGAATTTGGCTTTACCGGCATCTGCATGCCTGCATAAAAACCCTGAATACCCTCGTCGCAGACCAGCCTGGCCCGGCATCGTGTGTTGTTGCAGCATTTCAATTAATGCCTTACAAGTAAGTATAGCAAAGTGACCACACCAGTTTAAGCCAAGTTTGCATATTCCGAGGCAGTACGAGGATTTGTCATTTCGACTGGAGCCAAATTTCGATCATGGCGGGTTGATGGCTTGGCCAACCCTATGATCCTCATCCTAATTTTCTGTCTGATTGATGAAAAGTCATTTGCCTTCTTCCGGTGGCTTCCTTTTAATACGGGCCTTTCTGGCCCGCACTCGCTCAAGTGCCGCTCGAATGGCTGCTTTGCGTGGATCGACTACCGTGGTCGGGTACATTTTGTCTTTGCCGAACGGGGGATTGATGGGGTATTGGCGCAAGGCTTTTGGTTTCGTTTTTTGCACCAAGCGTTTCTGACGGGCCTGGAAACGGTATTGCGCACGCCTTCTGCGTGCTATCAAGGATTGCTGCTCGTACCATTCATCCTTGGCATGGCGAATGTATGCAAGCAGGGGAATATGGCTTTCACAGACCAAATCGCAGTAGCCACATTCGATGCAGGCAGAGAGATGGTTTTCCTGCGCACGCACCCAATCCTGTGCCCTGATGTTGATCAGTAGGGTCAAGGGGTCCAGGCCTTGAGGGCAGCATTGAATACAGGCCTTGCAGCGGGTGCATTCGCTGGGCACTTTATCGGGTTCGTTTGTTGGGGGTATCCATAAACGGTTATACCAGAGATTGATGGGTGCCGAATAATCGCTCTGGAAAAAGCCACTCCCTCGCCCACCGACCTGTAATTTTTGCGGGAAAGGAGAGCCGCTTGAGGTAAACAGATGGTTCAGTGTGGTGCCGGGGGTCACGGCATAGACTGCTGGTTTGGTGGTTCCGATCATCTCTATAAGATGAGTGAGCACGGGTTCACCTGCACGGATGGCCTGGCGGATTCTCAGTATCTCTTCGATATCAAGTAGCAGTCGGGCCGATCGATGTATTTCTTTGGGGATGAAAAACTTCATACGGTGCAGATCACGCAGCAACAGATCAGGATGATCACGCGGATAGACGGGTGGCATTGGTGTGATATGAATGGCCGGGTCATGGGCTACCAGGCGGACCCATTCTGCCAGGATGTGAGGCGCTGATTCAGCTATGACAAGGTAAACCGAGGAAACCTGGAATATCGCCAGGAATACATGGATGGCATCCAGGATTCGGTGCCGATGTTGCTGCAACAGAAGAATACGCCGCATACTGCCTGGTTCGGTATCCGAGGCATTGATGATCAGGGTATCCAGGTGAGAGGGAGTATCTCCGCTGATGAGATTGCGTAATTTCGCACCCGTGCCGGGCAGTGACAAGGTGCCGGTCCGGCCAAGCTGCTGATGGAGGCATTTCGTGTTATGCCAGAGGTTTTCGGGTAGTGGAGGACAGGTGGCGGTTAGCTCCCGCCCGGTTACCTCCAGCTCGATGCAAGGGGCCAGCAGACCGGAGGGATGGAGAACCGCATGTTCACGAATAGCGTAGATGCGCCCATCAACCGGTGCGGGTAGGGCGCAGATTGGGTACCTGGCAGATAGGGCCAGACACTGACCGGTGACGACGTACTCCCCAACTTTTGTTTGCGGCAGCAAGGGCTCCCCATCAATTTCGATCAGCGGCAGCCAGAGACGTTCGGGCAAGGGTAGCAACCGGACCTGGGCGGGAATCCCGTGGAGTGAATTGAGGAAGCAGTCAGGCAGCATATCGGGACAAGTGGACCGAATCAACCGTCATCAGCAGGTTTTGGCCATCGCCAATAGCGAATGAGCTGATCAGCGGGAATCATCTCGATGCAGTCTACGGGGCAGGGTGGGAGACACAGCTCGCAGCCCGTACATTCTACTTCCAGCACCGTATGCATCCGTTTAGCGGCACCCATAATGGCATCCACCGGACAGGCCTGAATACAGAGCGTGCAGCCGATGCAGCCTGCTTCGTTGATGCGTGCGAATGCGCGCGGTTTGCTCGCCCCTCGGCTGGAGTCCAGTGCCACCGGTTGCTTGCCAAGCAGATCAGCCAGGGCACGAATGCCTGTTTCCCCACCCGGAGGACAGCGGTTGATGTCTGCTTCCCCCTTGGCGATGGCTTCGGCGTAGGGTCGGCAGGCGGGGTATCCGCACTGGCGGCATTGTGTTTGTGGAAGCAATGCATCAATGTGATCGGCATTGAGCAATGTCATTTCACTCGCATACCCGGTTTGGCACCATTATCGGAGGAAAGTAAAAAGATGTCCTGCCCACCCGGACCTGCGGCAAGTACCATGCCTTCGGAAAGGCCAAAACGCATTTTGCGGGGTGTAAGATTGGCCACCATCACCGTGAGCCGGCCTTCGAGCGCGGCGGGATCATAGGCTGATTTTATTCCGGCAAATACAGTACGTATTTCGCCACCCAGATCGAGTGTCAGGCGCAACAGCTTATCAGCATTGGGTATGTGCTCGGCCTTGATGATGCGCGTGATGCGCAGATCGACTTGGGTGAAATCCTCGAGGGTGATTGGTGCAGCCAGTGGATTCTCGCGCAGAGGACTCGAAGCGGCGGGTTGCAGATCGGTCATGGAAGCTTCGAGCATGGCTCGAAGTAGGCTGGAGTCAATACGATTCATGAGGTTCTGAAAAGGCTGGATATATTGTCCGAGCAAGGGAGGTATATCTTTATCCCAGCCCAATGAGCCCGCTGCAAACAGAACTTCAACTTTTTCCGCGAGCCGCGGCAATACCGGCTTCAGATAGATCATCAGTACCCTGAACAGGTTCAAAGCCTGAGTGCAGATCGCTTGAATTTCTTTTTCACGCCCAGCTTCTTTGGCTAAAACCCAGGGTTTGGTTTCATCCACATATTGATTGGTGCGATCCGCCAGTCCCATGATCAGGCGCATGGCCTGAACGTATTCGCGGGCTTCATAGTGGGCGGCTATTTCCTCGCCAGCACGCACGAAAGCCTGGTAGAGATCGGGTTCCGGGAGGCTCTGGGCAAGGCGGCCGGCAAATTGCCGCTGAATGAAGGATGTGGTACGAGAAGCGATATTGACCAGCTTGCCGACCAGGTCGGCGTTGATACGGGCCACGAAGTCATCCAGGTTGAGATCGATATCATCAATTCCGGAACCCAGCTTGGCGGCGAAGTAGTAGCGCAGATATTCAGGGTCCAGGTGGTCGAGGTAGGTCCGGGCGCGAATGAAAGTGCCGCGTGATTTCGACATTTTTTGCCCGTTGACGGTCAGGAACCCGTTGCACCAGATAGCAGTAGGCGTGCGGAATCCAGCGCCATGTAGCTCTGCCGGCCAAAATAGTGTATGAAAGTAAGCAATGTCCTTGCCGATAAAATGATAGAGTTCGGCAGATGATTCGATTTGCCACCAAGCCTCGAAATCCAGGCCGATACGATCGCAGAGATTCTTGAAACTGGCCATGTAGCCGATGGGGGCATCCAGCCAGACATAGAAATATTTTCCGGGGGCATCCGGAACTTCGAAACCGAAATAGGGTGCATCACGGGAAATATCCCAATCTCGCAGGCCAGCTTCGAACCATTCACGCAACTTGTTGGCGATTTCTGACTGCACATGATGACCTTCCTTGAGCCAGCGGCGAAGAAAATCCTCAAAGTCCCCCAGCTTGAGAAAAAGATGCTCGGAGCACCGCTGCACCGGCGTAGCACCACTTAGCATTGAGTGCGGTTCGATCAAGTCTGTGGGTGAATAAGTGGCGCCACACACTTCACAGGAATCGCCATACTGATCCCTGGCGCTGCACCGGGGACACGTGCCGCGGATGAAGCGATCCGGCAGAAACATGTTGGCTTCGGGATCATAGGCCTGTTCGACCTCGCGGCGCACGATATGGCCACCATCGCGCAAACGCGTATAGATGAGTTCGGAGAATTGCCGGTTTTCTGGTGAATGGGTGGAATAGTAATTATCGAAGTCAATACCGAAATCGGCGAAATCACAAGCATGTTCCCTGCCCATGTGTTCGATCAATTGCTCCGGCGGAATACCTTCCTGTTGTGCCCGAAGCATGACAGGAGTGCCATGGGTATCATCCGCGCAGACATAGTATACTTCATGGCCGCGAAGACGCTGAAAGCGCACCCAGATATCAGCCTGAAGATAGCCCAGCATGTGCCCGAGATGGAGGGGGCCATTGGCATAGGGCAAGGCATTGGTAACCAGGATTTGTCGGCTCATTTCGGTTGGGTCCCCTATTGTTCAAGTCGTTAAACATAGCTATTTTCCCCTTTCCGGTCATCTTCTGGAATGGGGCGAAATGTACTCGAAGTTTAATTCAGAGATTATGCGCTATTATCTTTGGGTTGGAATTCAGGGGCAGTCAATGGCCTGGCTTCGATGGTCAGTGGCGAGAGAGTTTCAATTTCCTTGTCCGCCGATACGCTCTGGAGGTCGCGAAACTTGCGGGCACTGGGTAGAACCCGGCCTTCCAGTGATCCAACCGCCTGGTTGTAGGCACCCACTGCCTGATTGAGGCGGCTGCCAACCTTGCCCCAATGATCTGCCAAGATGGCTACTCGTTCATAAAGCGCCTTGCCCAGGCCCGCAATTTCGGTTGCATTGCGGGCGATGGCTTCCTGTCGCCAGCCATAGGCCACAGCTTTGAGCAATGCGATCAGCGTGGTCGGGCTGGCGGGGATGACCTGGTTTTCAGCACCATATTCGATCAGATCGATATCCTGGGCCAAGGCAGCGGAGAAAAATGCCTCCCCGGGAACGAATAAAACCACGAACTCCGGGGTCGGGTCAAACTGGTCGAAATAGGCTTTTCTACCCAATTGGGTAATGTGCTCGCGCACCTGCCGGGCATGTTTGGCCAGGGCGTGAGTGCGGGCACTATCGGTTTGTGCTTCCACGGCCTCCAGATAGGCTTCCACTGGAGCCTTGGCATCGACCACGATCCGTCTACCGCCGGGCAAATGAACGATCATGTCTGGACGCAACCGACCTGATTCAGTCGTCTGGCTAACCTGTTCTTCGAAGTCGCAGTGTTCCAGCATACCGGCCATTTCCACCACTCGCTTGAGTTGTATTTCCCCCCAGCGCCCGCGTACCTGCGGCTGGCGCAATGCCTTGACCAGATTGGCCGTTTCCCGATGCAACTGGGGTAGATGGGTTTCCAACAGTGCCTTAAGTTGGGCTTCTAGCGCATGGTAAGCTCCGAGTCTTGCACGCTCCAGCTCGTCGAGCTTACCGTCAAATTTTTCCAGGCGCTCATGAATTGGCTGGGTCAGTTGAGTAATAGCCTGCTGGCGCTGTTTAAGATCATTTTGCGCGGCTTGCTGGAATCGTTGAAGATTTTCCTGGGCCAGTTTGAGAAAGGATTCATTGTTGGCGCGTAGCGCCTCAGCTGAAAGTGCCTTGAAAGCATCACCCAGTTGGGTGCGGGCTTCTTCCAGCAGCTTGAGTTTTTCCGCACCGGCTTTCTGTTCCTGTAGTAGACGTTCATGCAATTCCGCCAGTTTGGCCTGCAAACGGGCCTGTTGCCCTGCCAAATCCCGTTGCTGCTGTTCCTGCACCGCTCGTTCGCGCCGTAGCTCGACCAGTTCATGCTCGCGGTTTTCGAGCCGGGCCTGCAGGGTGGCTACTTCGGTCTGTATTCGTGCCAGTTCACCTCGAGTGGTCCGAGTCTCATTCTCCAGGCTCTGGCGTTGAGTTTCTACCAATTCGAGCCGCAAAATATCACTACGGCTTTTGCTCCAGCTCCACAGAGCCATAATGATGGATAGGCCGGAGATCGCGGCGAGAATCAGACTCAATTCATTCATAAAGGGATTATGGCATGATTCAATCCTGATCCCGACGGGTTTTATCCGCTTCCATCAATCCGGTCGCCGCCAGCAGGTAGCCACTTGCCTCACCAGCCCGAACCTGGCGTAATCGAGTGATCCCATCCGGCCAGCTGGGTTCGCCTGCATGGGCTTCGCATTCCACATAGATGCGAGCCTCTGCAGCCAACCATCTATTCCTGATAAGGCAGATGAGCGCCGGCAGTACCCGCCCCTGACCAAAAGGCGGGTCAAGGAAAATGAGGTTAGCTGGCAACGGAGTGCTACGTAAAAAGACTTCAGCAGGCTGGCAGATTAACCGGACATTAGTGGCCTCCAGGCGTTTAATATTGGCCAGTAGCCCGGTTGCAACTTTGTGGTTAGCTTCAATGAGCAACACCTCTCCCGCCCCGCGTGAAGCCGCCTCCAGCCCCAGCGCTCCGCTACCGGCATAGAGATCCAGGCAGCGAACTCCAGAGACTTGGCCTTGTAGCCAGTTGAACAAAGTTTCCCTGACCCGATCGGTGGTTGGGCGCAGACCAGGTGCCGGTGGAAACCGTAACCGGCGCCCGCGCCAGCGCCCACCGATAATGCGCACTCGATTGGCAGTGCTCACCCGGGCGCCTATCTTGCCGCCCCTGGCTCGCGCGGCATAACGGGATGCCCGCTGTCGGCAAGAAGGTATTGCACTGCGGCGATGGCTTGTGGATGATGATTTTTTGAATCAGCAACTGTTAGCATATTAAATACTGGTTTAGCGAATTGATGGGGCATCATTATGCTTGGATGGTTTGAACGCAAGAAGCCGCGGAGAGAAGGCGAGCAGCCTTCGCCCCCCGCGCAGGCGCCAGAGGAACTCGTTAGGGCGGAAAGCCAGACCCAAACGGCCGTGCAGGCGAGGGATGTCAACACCGAACCCGCGGATGCACCAAGTGAGCCTGAGGTGGCCGAGCTGTTATCGGCCACTACTGGAGCTCGACTGGAACAAGACATCGGACACGCCGGGATGACCGGACCACCACCGACGCGGCTCCAACCCGCTAATGGTTTGCTTGCTCGTTTGCGGGCCGGATTGGCCAAGACCGGGCGCAGCCTGACTGATGGCGTTGGCAATTTGTTTCTGGGCAAAAAAACCATTGATGCAGAATTGATGGAAGAATTGGAAACGCGCCTGCTCATGGCAGATGTGGGAGTCGAGGCCACCACTTGCATCATCGACGACCTCACCGCCCGTATACGACGAAAGCAACTAGGAGATGCCGACGCTCTGTTTGCCGCACTCAAGGAAGACATGAGGGGAATTCTTGCGCCAGTTGGCTATCCACTGGCGATCAGTGCCACCAAACGACCCTTCGTGATCCTGATGGTGGGTATCAATGGCGCGGGCAAGACGACAACCGTCGGTAAGCTGGCTCAGCGTTTCCGCCAACAGGGATATTCGGTGTTGCTGGCAGCTGGCGACACTTTTCGCGCCGCGGCGGTGGAGCAGTTGCAGGTATGGGGGACGCGTAATGGCGTTGATGTCATTGCGCAAGACAGTGGTGCTGATAGTGCAGCGGTGATTTTCGATGCATTCCAATCCGCCAAGGCGCGTGGAATTGATATTTTGATCGCTGATACCGCCGGCCGCTTGCATACCCAGGCCCATCTTATGGAAGAGCTGAAAAAGGTCAAACGGGTCATTGCCCGTCTCGATCCCGATGCGCCTCATGAGATCATGCTGGTAGTCGACGCCGGAATTGGTCAGAATGCTATCAATCAGGCTCGTGAGTTCAATGCTGCCCTGGGTCTGACTGGTATTAGCGTAACTAAGCTAGATGGCACCGCCAAGGGTGGCATCGTGTTCGCCCTGGCCCAGCAGTTTGGTATTCCCATCCGGTTTATCGGCATTGGCGAACAAGCGAGGGATCTACGCGTGTTCAATCCTGGAGAATTCGTTGATGCCTTGCTAGCGACTGATTCTAAAGGCCAATGATTCTATTGCGCCATGTCTGTAAGCGCTATTCTACGGGACAGGAGGCTCTGACAGATATCAGTTTCCATATCAAAGCCGGTGAAATGGCTTTCCTGACAGGGCATTCCGGGGCGGGGAAGAGTACCTTGCTGAAATTGGTCGCCGCGATCGAGCGGCCTAGCCGAGGGCAGATTGTGGTGGAAGGGCAAAACTTAGCCGCCCTGAGCCGTCGCCGGATTCCCTACTTGCGCCGTCGTATGGGTATCGTTTTCCAGGACCATCACTTGTTATTCGATCGCAGCGTGACTGAAAACGTGGCGCTACCGCTGGTGATTAATGGTATGAGGCATCAGGAAATTCGCCGCAGGGTGCGCGCTGCCCTCGATAAGGTCGGCTTGCTATACAAGGAGAATGCTTTACCCATTATGCTGTCCACGGGTGAACAACAGCGAGTCGGTATTGCCCGCGCGGTGGTCAACAAGCCCACCTTACTGCTAGCCGACGAACCCACCGGCAATCTCGATCCGGGACTGTCGCTAGAAATCATGACCTTATTCGAGGCTTTCAACGGCGTCGGTGTTACCGTGTTGATCGCCAGCCATGATCTCGAGCTGATTCGCATTCTGGGCAAGCCGGTCATTCCTCTGCACCAGGGAAGGCTGCAGTAATGAGACCCTCGCGCCCCTCCTCGTCGGGCCACTCTCGTCATTCCCGGGCATCCCGGCAGCGACTACCTTTGCCAATTGCATGGAGCCTGCATCATCTCAGATCTATGGTTTATAGCTTGGGGACTATCTATCACAATGCCGACTCCAGTGCGTTAACCGTCGCTGTGATTGGGATAGCCCTGGCATTGCCTGCGGGGCTGTACATCCTGCTCAGCAATGCGCAGAACGTAGTCGGTGGCTGGAATCAGGGCGTCCAAGTTTCCCTATATCTGAAGCAGAGTACGGGCAATGCTGAGCTCCAGAAACTGAGTAGTGCTATCGCTCGTTGGCCGGAGGTGGCGCGCACCCGCACGATTACCCCAGCCGAAGGCGTGGCAGAATTCAAGCATTATTCCGGGCTGGGCGCTGCCATTGATACCCTGGGCAGTAACCCGTTGCCGCCAGTCATCATAGTCTATCCGCGGTTGAGCAAAGTCGATCCCGTGGTTATCAAGCTATTGATCCGGCGTCTACGCACTTTGCCCGAAGTCGACCATGCCCGTCTGGATCTTGGCTGGGTACAGCGGCTTTTTGCTATTCTCGACTTCGTCCAAAGGCTGATCTGGATCGTCGGTGGCGTGCTGGGTATCGGGGTGTTAATGATTGTTGGCAACACGATTCGCCTGGATGTACTCAATCGGTGCCAGGAAATCGAAGTCTCCAAACTGATTGGTGCAACGGATGCTTTCATTCGCCGGCCTTTCCTGTACAGGGGGCTGTGGCTGGGGTTTCTGGGCGGCTTAGTGGCTGTTATTCTGGTAGAACTAGGTATTGGATTGCTAGCCACCCCTGTGCAGCGGCTCTCAGCTATTTACGGGAGTGGTTACCACTTGCACGGACTGGGATTTGAGGCTGGCCTGATCTTGCTGGGACTGGGCTCGGGGTTAGGATTGGCGGGTTCGTGGCTGGCTGTCGGCCGCCATTTGCGGCGGATAGAGCCGCGCTGATGGTGTATTTCAATTAATACAGATTTTCCTTTCATCTGATGCAAAAGTTACGTAGGAGGGATTGAGATGCATTGGTGTGACCGATCACGGTCGCCCATGATATGGGATAGAGTGATACGGTCACAAAATACAGTCCGTTCCAGATTACCAACCATTAAAAGAGGTAAAGACCCTTGTAAAAAAGGGAACTTGACCCATACTTAAGTGGTCAAAATAAACCAAGATGATTTTGAATGATGAGGTAAGGGCATGAGTAAAGCGCTGGTTAGTATGAGTAATAGGCTACCGGCCTTGACGACTGGTAGCCTAAATAATTATATCACATCCGTTTACCGTATCCCAGTCTTGTCAGCCGAGGAAGAACGTAGCTTGGCAACGCATCTACGCGAATTCGGAGATTTGGAAGCGGCCCGGAAATTAGTGTTGCACAATCTGCGTTTCGTGATTCAGGTAGCCCGCGGATATGGAGGCTATGGCTTACCGCTGGCTGACCTGATCCAGGAGGGTAATATCGGTTTGATGAAAGCCGTCAAACGGTTCAATCCTGCAGTCGGGGTGCGGCTGATTTCTTTCGCCGTACACTGGATCAGGGCAGAAATTCATGAATTCATTCTACGTAACTGGCGGATCGTCAAGGTTGCCACTACCAAGGCACAACGTAAGTTGTTTTTCAATCTGCGCGGGGCCAAGAAGCGTCTGGGGTGGATGAATCAGCAGGAGGTTAATGCTATTGCTGATGATTTGGGCGTCAGTGCTAAAGACGTGATGGAAATGGAGTCGCGCCTGACCAATCAAGATATGGCTTTCGATCTCGAACCAGATGATGGTGAGGACAAGCATTTTGCCCCAGCTTCCTATCTAAGTGATAGGAGTCCGGATCCAGCCCAGATTCTCGAGGCTAATGACTGGACCGATTATCACAAAACCCGGCTATGGAAGGCGCTGGAAAAGCTAGACGAGCGCAACCGCGATATCATTACCCGGCGATGGATTAACGAACCCAAGGCTACTTTGCATGATCTGGCAGATATTTATGGCGTTTCCGCCGAGCGCATTCGTCAGTTGGAAAGCAATGCGCTCCGTAAACTTAAGGTAGCTGTTGTCGCCCAATGAGGCTGAGTTATCCAAAGCTGCCGGAAACAGGTGGCTTTTCCGTAGCGGTTGGATCAGTGGCTGAACAACACAGTCAAGAAACTGATCCAGCCCTGGATAAATAGCGCGATGATGAGTAAGTGGTAAATTATGTAACCGGCTTTTGGGAGTCGTTTGGAGTATGCACAAGCTCAGACTTACCCGATGCGGCTCGATAGCTCGGCGCATGCACTGCGGTCTTGAAGTCGACACCGCCGAGCTGAACATCGGGGCCGATAGGGCCTGTGGTACAAAATAGAAAAAGTATGGCCCACTAACACGGCCACGCGTGTTCCAAATATGTGAGTTTCCTGATTTCATGCGCTATAAAAACAAGCAAAGTCGATTTGACTTTCTTCAAGGCGTGCCTATAAAATCCTGTCCCACAAAACGAGGCGATGGAGTTCGCCCCGAACTGTCGGCATCGGCTTATAACTCCTACGAATTTCGCAGCATACGAAATCGAGCTGTTTGGAGCCCACATAGCATGACGCTTAGCCCCGCCATCCTGCAGATTGGTCAGGTTCTGACCATCCTATTGTTATCCCCTCTACTGCACGGATTCATCGCCAAGGTCGAGGAGCGTGTGCAGCGTAGTACCGGACCCTCCATCTTCCAACCCTACCGCGATCTGTGGAAACTTTTCCATAAGGAGCTGGTCTTGCCTAAGACGGCCTCATGGCTATTCTGGGCAGCACCTTTCGTTGCCTTTACAGCCATGCTGATCGTACCGCTGTTGATTCCGGTTCTCACCAACTATCCCCTACCACTCTCGGATATGGGCGACATCCTGGGTGGTGGGTTGATCCTGACCCTAGCCGGTTTTTCCATAATGCTTGCCGGACTCGATTCAGGGCACCCTTACGGTGGTCTTGGTGCCAGCCGCGAATCCATGCTGGCTATCTTAGCCGAACCAACACTGATTCTCGTATTCGTTGGTATTGCGCTGCTCGCTAAATCCATGCTGCCCTTCGTATTCAATCACTTTCTAATCGCCCATCCGGCGGCGTACTGGGCTCCTTCACATCTATTCCTGGTGGCAGCTTTTTTTATCCTGCTCACGGTCGAAACCGAGCGTTTACCGATCCACTCCAGCATCCAATGGGAGATTTATATGATTGGCGAGGCGCGCATCCTCGAATACTCTGGCCCACTACTCGCCCTGCTGAGATGGGCCACATGGATGAAGCAAGCGATTCTCTACACCATTTTCCTCAATGTACTGACTCTGCCCTGGGGTTTATCGATTCAAGGTACGCCGCTGGGTGTCTTGGGTGCTTTGCTTGCTCTGCTTGCCAAGTGGGCGCTGGTAGGGCTACTCATGGCGGGTATTGATACCGCTCAATCACGGCTACGTTTCTACCGTTATCAAGAACCGCTGGCACTATCCTTCCTGCTGGCTGTACTCGCCATCGTCGCCGATCAACTGTGAGAGAACACGCCATGCTAATCCTTCATCTAGACCCACTTGCTACTGCCGGGTTCAGCCTGCTGGTGATCGTGGCGCTGACGCTCTCCTTCGTCATGCTCGGCTCGCACTGGCTCAGAAACCACGTCTATGCCTTTGCCGCCGAATCCTGGGTAATCGCTGCAATCTCAATCATGGTGGGTGCTTACGGTCACTACCCGGAATTGTACGTTATTGCCATTCTTACCATCTTGTTTCGTGGTTTATTACTGCCTTATTTGCTGCTACGCATCATCGACAAGCTCGATGTACACCGCGAGATCAACGCGCTACTCAGCCCGGCTCGCAGTTTGGTAATCGGTGTCGCGCTGGTGGTGTTCGCCTACGAGGTCTCAGTTCATTTGGGGCTCGAATTAGGACTGGTAAACAGGATCGCTATCCTCGCACTGACCGCCATGCTTGGACTCAAACTCGTCGGCTTTCTGATTATGATTCTGCGCACCGAAGCGGTCAGTCACATTCTTGGTTTACTGCTCATTGAAAATGGTATTTTTCTTGGCTCGCAGATATTAGTGCCGGGGATGCCACTGCTACTGGAGTTGGTGATTCTCTTTGATTTGCTCATCATCGTGAGCACCTTCGGTTTATTGACGAGCTATCTCAAGTCACACACCGGCAGCACCAGCTCGCGTAACCTGACCCGCTTGGTGGGCTAAGCGCATGAGCCTTCCCATTACTTTTTACCTGATCCTTGCTGCCCCGCTGGCGGCGATTCTGCTCAGCTTGCTGCGCGCCCGGCCGCGTGCGGCCGAATACCTCAACCTCATTGCGGCAATTATCGTTTTCGCCTTCGCCCTACCGCTGCCGTGGCGGGTTGATAAACCGATCGTCTGGATGCATGGTTACTTATTGCTAGACCCGTTCGCCGCCTGGGTTACACTGATCACGGCGGTGGTCTATCTCCTTTCTTCGATCTATGCTATCGGCTACATGCGCAGCATGGAAGGTCAGGAACCACGCCTGCATTACTTCTATGCCCTATTCGCTGCTTTTGCACTCACCATGCTGCTTGCACCGATACAGAATAATCCTGGTCTGTACTGGATCGCCATCGATCTAACCACTATCGTTAGCGCTTTTCTAGTCGGCTTCCAACGTGAACCGGAATGTATCGAAGCAGCCTGGAAGTACATCGTCATCGTTTCTGTCGGTCTGGCGCTGGCTCTGCTCGGCACCGTGCTATTTTACTGGGGTGGCACCTTCGTTGCCGGGCCAGTCTATGCCATGACCTGGGCCAGCTTACGCCAGATGGCCCCGCATATCTCGCCTGCACTATTGATTATTGCCTTCCTGCTGGTGCTGGTTGGTTTTGGTACCAAAGTTGGCCTGGCTCCCATGCATACCTGGCTACCTGATGCACATAGTGAAGGCCCGGCACCGGTATCCGCCATGCTTTCTGGCGCATTGCTTAATTGCGCGATGCTTGGCATCGTGCGTTATCTTGGCATACTCGATCATGCCAACCTCGGCCGCCTACCGCACCTTGCTTTGCTCATATTGGGTGCCCTTTCTCTGCTCGTCGCTGCGCTGTTTATTACTCGCCAGACCGGCGCTAAACGCTTGATGGCCTATTCCAGTGTGGAACACATGGGAATCATCGCACTCGGTTTCGGCTTTGGGGGCCCATTGGGCGTTGCCGGGGCGCTCTTCCATATGCTTAACCATGGATTGAACAAATCGCTCATGTTCTTCGGTAGCGGTAATATGATGCACGCCTATACCAGCAAGGATATGTCGGCTATGCGCCGCGTCGGTAAATATTTTCCGTTAAGTGGCGGCTTGTGGCTAGCTGGAGCCGTGGCCATCACCGGTGCTCCACCTTTCGCGCTATTTCTAAGCGAATTCACAATCCTGCGTGGTGGGATCACCGGCCCTAATGCCTGGGCGGCGATATGGATGGGATTGCTGCTCATTGTCATTTTTATCGGTTTTCTTGCGCACTTTCGCCGCATGTACTACGGCGAACCCGCTCCCACGGCCCCGCATACTCAAATCGCCGTCTGGCAAACTGCACCCATGTGGTTGGCCATCGCACCACTGCTGATCTTCGGTTTGTGGTGGCCTGAAGGCCTATGGCAACTACTCCACCACATTGCCGCCGGGATCGGTCTGCGGGGAGGATTGCTGCAATGAATCCGCGTGAAATTATTTACCTCGCTGCCACGCAATTACCGGGGGCCGTTACTCGCTTTTTTGGTGGTGGTGAAAACCTGGCCTTCACTCCGCATCACCGTATGCAGATGGCCTATGCCGTACACACCGACGCGGGTCTGGAGGTACGCTATTTACTATCCAGACAAGCCGGTCAAGCCTTTCTCGAATGGCGTGTGCCGATTACCAACACCATCCTACCCTCGCTAGCGCAACAACTACCCATGATTGCCTGGTACGAGCGCGAAATGCATGACCTCTTCGGTATTGAGTTCAGCGGTCATCCCGACCTGCAACCGCTGGTCTTGCATGAAGGCGCACAGGTACCCGTGCCGCCTTTGCTTCCGCAAGCCAGCGAGGCGACGCTGGGCTATGTGCCAACAGCAGCACATCTACCCGAACTCGACAGTCCGGCTATCCAACACCTGCCCTTCGGCCCCATCCGGGCCGACGTGGTCGAATCTGCCGAGTTTCAATTTCTTTATATCGGTGAGGGCATTCTCCACTACCACCCGCGTCTATTCTACAAGCATCGGGGGATGGAACGGCGCTTCCAGGGCTGGCATCCGATTCAGGCGGTCGTGTTAGCCGAGCGCGTCTCCGGTGTTGGCAGTCTAGCCCACGCTTTAGCTTACTGCCACGCCATCGAACACGCTCTCGGCATGCGCGCTCCTATCCGCGCACGCTATCTACGCTTGATCCTCGCCGAGCTGGAGCGCCTGTACAATCATCTGCACTACTTAGCTCACCTTTGCCAAACTACCACGCTCAAGGTTGGTGAAGCCCAGGGCCTTTATCTGGAAGAATGCCTCAAACAAATCATTGGCCGCTATACTGGCAGCCGCTTGCCGCGTGGGCTGCTCATACCCGGCGGGCTGCGCCGTGACCTCGATCTCAATGGACTCGATCAGTCACTTAGCAATCTTGAAACCTCTATTGATCAGTATCTGCATGCACTGGAAGCTACCCGTAGCCACCTCGATCGACTCATGACCACTGGCCTGCTACCGCGCGAGATCGCTTACGATCAAGGTGCTACTGGCCCAGTTGAACGGGCCTCTGGCATCGATCATGACCTGCGCCGTGACCACCCTTATTGTGCTTATGATCGCCTGCGCTTTAACGTACCCGTGGAAAGCGCCGGTGACGCCCACGCCCGTGCGCGGGTACGCATGGCTGAGCTGCGCGAATCTTTGGCCTTAATCCATCAAGCTCTGGCACAGCTCAAACCTGGTCCGGTGCAGCGCCATGAGCCGATTGAAACGCCGACTGATGATGGTGAGGGTCTGGGCTGGGCCGAATCGCCGCGTGGCACGGTATTCTATGCCATTCGTCTCACTAGCGAAGGCCGACTTGCACGAGTCAAGATTAAATCACCCTCTTTTTCCAACTGGCGCGTATTTCCTTATACCGTGCATGATAGCAACATGATGGATTACGCCATCAATGAAGCGAGCTTCGGCCTCACCGTGGCGGGGTGTGACCGATGAAGCACCTACGCCGGCCTACCCCTCGACAATGCTCACACCGCGAGCTGAGCACGCGCACCTTAGGAGGGAGATCATGCCTCTTTGGAGTTTGACCGGTCTACGCACCGGGTGTGTCACCACCTCCTGGCCGACAGGCAACGGTCCGGATGGCCAGGATGGTGTACTCGGCATGCCTCACCTGGATTCAACACGCTGCACACCGGAATGTGATGCCTGTGTAGAAATCTGCCCCAGCGCCGCACTCAGTCTGGATAGCGAGCACCGGGTACAGCTAGATTATGGGCGCTGCATTGCCTGCCAGCTCTGCGTGGAAACCTGCCCTGATGGGGCGCTGACAAGCACGCATCACTGGGCTTTGGGTACACGCGAACGCGACACTTTGAGCACTGTGCCCGCAAACCAAAGAAAGGCAGTCAAATGGCGTATCGAACAAGCCTTCGGACACAGCCTGCACGTGCGTCACGTGGATGCCGGTTCCTGTAATGGTTGTGAATCCGAACTCCAGGCCCTTAACAACCCCTTCTATAACCTGCACCGACTCGGCATCTTCTTTACACCCTCACCGCGCTTCGCCGACCTGCTGCTCGTTACCGGGCCGGTAACTCACGCCATGCGCGCCGCGCTGGAGGCAACCTATATCGCCATGCCAGAACCGCGCTGGGTCATGGCCGCTGGAACCTGCGCAGTGAGCGGCGGTATCTGTGGCGGCGGCTATGCTTGCCATGAGGGTCTGGAAGCCATATTGCCCGTAGATCTTTGGCTTCCAGGTTGCCCACCCAACCCGGCCGCTTTCATTGATGCCCTGTTACTGCTGCTTGAACGGCGTCCACCACGCGCACCCCATTCCATCGATAAATCAGGGGCCCATCATGCTGATTGACTCGGCACTATTCTGGTTTGCCCTAACCGCTACACTATGGCTCATTGCGGCCATCTTCAGTCTGATCGGTATCAGCCATCGCTTTGGCCGCGGTGCGTTGATCGGGGGTGGGCTCACCTGTATGTTAGGTAGCGCTATCGGTTTACCCGGCGGTACTGAGACAGCCACGCTATTCTCGCTTGGTGGCCTATATGCACACTTTCACCTTGGCCCCGCCGCGCTCTGGCTCATCGGCTGGGCCACCCTGCCTGCCACCTGCGCAATGGCGCTTGGCGGTAGTCGTGTGCAGACAGGTAATCGCTGGGTCTTCGGTGCTGCGGTCGGATTACTCGGTGCGCTGGGTGTTTTTGGTATGCAAGATGCGCCCGGGCTACTCATTGCCTGGGAGGCTATGAGTCTGGGTGGCGCACTGATGCTACTCGCTGAACGTAATGACGAGGCAGGTGGTCACGCCGGGATGTTCATGCTCAGCCTACTGGAGGTTGGCGCCATCGCACTCCTGTTAGCCCTGGCCATGCTCGGCGCGGCTAATCCGACAAATTCAGCCATGAGCGCACACTTTCACAGCCTGTCCCTGGGATGGGCTGTAGGAATAGGTCTGTTACTGATCGTCGGCACCGGTGCCAAACTCGGCCTTTTACCCTTCTACGAGTGGTTTCCTGGGGCCTATGGTTATGCGAGCGGTAGTACAGGTGCACTATTCTCGGGTATTTTCCTCAGCGCTGCCTGGTTCTTACTGGGGCGGGCCTTGCTTGACTGGGCACCTGGAGGCAGTGTGGCGATGACGTTGGGCGTGGTATTATTGGCGCTCGGAGTGCTTTCAGCCATTCTTGCTATCCTCTTCGCTTTTCAGGAAAACGACTGGCGTCGCCTGCTGGGCTATTCCACTGCCGAAAATGCGGGTCTGGCGGTTACCGCTTTAGGTGCAGCACTGGTCTTTCGTTCCCAGGATTTACACGCCCTAGCCGCACTCGCCTGGTTGGTAGGACTGATTCACTTGGCCGGCCACAGTCTCGCCAAAGGTGCCCTGTTGTTCGCTGCCGATGGGGTGCATGATGCCACTGGCAGTTATCGGATCAATGCGCGTGGTTTGCTGCGCCGTGCGCCTTGGACGTTGGGGCTAGGCGCGGTATTTGCTGCTATGAGCCTTGCCGCGATGCCACCACAAATCGGCTTCGTCAGTGAATGGCTCTTATTTCAAACTATTTTTCACAGCTTCGCCCTACACACGCAAGGTGCACGCATCGCCTTGTCCTTAGCTGGTGCCGGCGTGGCATTGATTGCCGCCTTAGCACTCGCTACTTTCGTCAAGCTCCTCGGAGTGGGCCTGCTTGGCCCTGAAGTACCAGATACATCCCAACCGGCGCTGCGCTATCGATTAGCAGTGCTGATCAATGGCTTAGCTGTACCCGCGCTAGCGGTTGGCTTGTTGTGGCTATTGCCTTTGCTGACGCAAGCGTCTTGGCCTCAAGAGATGGGCCAGAGCGCTTTTCATATGGTGCACGGTATGTTACTGGTGCCGCTAAGCTCTGGCTTTGCCTTTATTTCTCCGCTCAAGCTAGTGATTGTCGCGCCCTTACTCGCGGTCCCAGCGGCCCTCGCGGTCATTATCACGATTCGCCAACACGGCATACGACGCGCCCCACTGTGGAGCGGTGGTCTACGCGTTGATCCTCGCCATGCTACCACCGCGCTAGCCTTCTCCAACGCTATGCGTATATTTTACGGCTTCGTCTACCGGCCGGCTAATGATACCCGCCGTGATTATAGTGGGCGGCACTATTTCATCAACGCGCTGCGGTTCGATTACGCCCAATCACCAATCTTCACACCCCTGCTGTTCACACCTGCCAAGCGTCTCATTGTTTGGGCGGCGCTGCATCTTCGTTGGTTACAATCCGGTTTTCTCAATAGCTATCTCGCTATACTCGGTGGACTCCTGCTCGTGATTCTAGCGATTGGCCTTTTTTATTAACTAGACGGTGACGTGCGGCATGGTTCGATACTGGCCTTCCCACAAGATATCCCCTCACTCCAAGCCTTTCCCTTCCCGCTTTGCTGTACGATCAGCACAAGGTACGTGGTGTGAGCGTGTTCTGCGGCTTGGCCGGTTTTGGTTCGCATGGAGTGGCGGGCTGAAGACCTGTGGTGATTTCACCATGTCGCTGTATGGGTGTTAGCTCACAGCAGCAATACCCTTCTATCCAATTCTAAAATACTACCTTTTATTTTCCGGACTCCCACGGATTCGTGGGGGTAAGTTCTGGATCAAGGGTAATGGAGCCTATTGAAAGTC
>CAZUKD010000019.1:0-23720 GCA_964620825.1 uncultured Ectothiorhodospiraceae bacterium | reverse complement strand
ATAGTTTCCTGTTGATAGAAGGGTAATCCATCTACAAGCTTGCGCACCACCACATCGGCAATGACCGAACTGTGGGCGAGGGATTTGGGTCGTATCTGATCGGGGCGGGGCGCAATCCTGATCCCTTGTTCAGCACCGACCACGCCATCGTTTCTGGGGGCATACTTGGCACGTTTGAAGGTGATGACATCACATGCTGTCGGGGAATGACGATAAGCTGCTTGGAGGTGTCGTAGCCGATAAAGCCCCAGTCATCGCCCATTGTAAGTTTTTCTTCTTCGCTGAGATCAATGATCTTTTCGATGCGGTCAAGATGAGTCGGTAGTGGGCGACGGATTGGCTTTTTATTTTCGCCCTTCGTTTTTTTTGAGCGCTGGGTTTATCCACATCCGGATCTGAAGGGAGATCCAGATCAGTCAGCAATTGTTCCAGTTCGGCTTCGTCAAACAGCGAAACCTGATCCTTGTTTGTTCGATCTGTGCTGACACCAAACTGGCGCTTGCGTCACAGCAGGATGTCATCAAGCAACTGTTCTATGCGTTACTCACGGGAGGTGATCTCAATCAAAGCCTGCTCGCCATCTGCGGGCCACCAGAATCGTTGCTTCTCAATACGTCGATAGAAAAGCCGGAAACTGTTGTTGTACCAGTAGAGAATCTTTTATCTTGTCGCGCAACCGATTTCAGAAAACAAACAGGTGACTGGAAAATGGATCGGCCTCCAGTACATCCTCAACTAGAATCATGAGTCCATTAACCGCCTTCCTCATGTCCGTGGCGCCTGCTGTAAGATACACGCAGGTATTTGCACCCATCAGAGTCGGGGCAGGATGCTCTACCCTCATCTCTCCGGAAACTACCCCCTCTGCTTCAAATTCGCTATATCTCTACCCACTAATTGTCCTGAAGAGCCGATTTTATAAACATTAGACTCAAGCATTGGAGTCCCTTCTGAAATAGCCGATACCCTCAATCAGTATGGCGAGTATGAGCAATACGCCGAACAATAACAGCGCCCAGTCAACCAGAGTGACACCAAGAAAAACATGTGCACCGGCTTCACCACAATTCAACATCGCACCGTTGAACTGGAGTAGACAGGTATTCGATTGGGTTGACACTTCGCCATGCTGAATCCAGGCGGCAGCCAGGCCACCAATGGCAGCGATAAACGCGATATGCAAACCCCACGGGTTGCGCCTTGTGAAAACGTGGTACAGGAAGCCTGTGGCCAGCAAGAACAATGCACCACGCTGGAGCCAACACAAAGCACAAGGTTCCCAGCCCGAAACGAATTGCAGCCAGAAAGCCAGCGCGAGCGCACCCAGTGCGACAATGGCACCAAAAACAGCCAGCAGACAGCGCAAACGGGTACGGCAGGCGAGATTGCAGCGCATATTCATCGACTAACCTCCGGCCAACCCAATTCACGGCGTGTCCTGGCGATACCTCGTGAGAGAAAGCTATGGTGTGCTACCACAAACCCATAGGGTAGCATGCCACGCAGCAGCATCGAGAGTGTGAATAATATTCGCCGCCAGAGCGCAATCCGGCGTTCGATCAGATAGATTGCCAGACTGAATCGCTTAAAGTAGCTGACTGGTTTGCCACCGCATGGCGCCAGGGAATAGATATGACCGGCTAATATCTTGATGAACGAGTGAGGCTCCGCCATGGTCAGTGAGTCATGTGGTGACTTGAACAATATCGATACTATAGCTGTATTTTCAGGTACGGACATAGTCAATTCTCTTTACTGACGGGCCGCAACCCGCCCTCCCTATAGGGAGTCAAGTTCATTGTTGAGTACATAATGCAGACTAAACAGTCTGTAAAATAAATCGACAGCCAAGATGATATCAAATTCCCGTTCCAGATCGGCTAGGTACCTATGAGCAAACAGTCTGAGCAAGCTATTCTCGTTGGGGAAAGCACTCTTAGCTTGAGTCAACTTCCGAAACTGGCGATACACTACTTCGATGGCGTTGGCGGGGCAAATCACACGCCGAATGTCCGCTACGTAAGCTCCGAGCAACTACAGGATTGACCTTACCTATTCAGGTCTTCCATTTTCAAATTCTGCGGCAACAGGCCCAGTAGCGCTTGCTCTGATTTAGCCAACGGAAGCTGCTCAAACAAGTAATTCAGGTAAGCCCGGGGCTCCGGTTGTTTGCCTTGGCTGCTTCCACCCCAGTAAGTATCCCCCGGCTCCGTCCTGTCTCTTAATCACATCTGAGCTGCCATCTGCAGGGCCAGTCGATAGCCTTGAATACGCTCCTGCGCGGGTCCATCCTTTCCACAGGGTGTCCCATCCTGGGCGTCCTGTGCGTTTTGTTCACAAACCCGCCCAGCCTGACAATGGCCAAACAGGCTTGGCACAATGAGGGTGTCTAATCTGGCAGTGCACACTGCGCGCGGGTGAGCCACAACACATGCCATTCCTCGGGTGTTGGCACCGTATCGCAAGCGGTGCCCGGATCGTCGCCGACCGTGGCGTGCAGGTGTTCGCGTGGCTGCAGCAAACGCACGGCCAGGAGCGCGGTGATTACCGGCATCCGCTCCGGATTCCGGGCGCTTTAAGTGCTGTCGTTCCACCTCGACGCCGCTCTTCCAGGCCTTGTGGTACTCCTCGATACGCCAGCGCAGTTCGTAGTACTTCATGATGTGTCGGACCTGTTCAGCGCTATCGACCGGTTCGCTCGTCAGCAACACCCAACGCAAGGTTGGCTCACCCGGAAGGGGACCGACCTCCTGTACCAGCACGACATTCACCGAGAGCGAATCGCCACCTCGACGATTGGCGGGGTTTGCAACTATACTTGCAGACTCCGTAACGCAACGGTTGCCTTACGTGCCCGACGACCACTACGCTGTACCACCGCGACGGTATCATGACACCATGTCTGCGCGTCACGGTCCATGGTGGCAAACAGACGCCGAGCTGATGACAACAGGCAGCGATCCGATGGGGCACGCAACACGAAACGATGACTTTGTTCCAGCTTGCAGGACAGGTACTCGTAGATATCCGACTCGCGGTTGCAGACCGAGGTCGCGCGTTTCATGGTCTCGCTCATGGGATCCACCTCAATGCTTTACCCTAAAATCTCCAGAAATATTCTCTCTATCGCAACGAATTCGCTATATTTTTACCTACAAATTTTTCTGAAGAGCCCCTTTTATTCCTACCTCATTATTCGATCCGTAAATTTGCGGTGATACCTTCCGCGCGGATCGCCCGCTAGCGATTGCGCCGACATCGGTAAATAGCTCGCTGAGCCGCAGCTGCTTCCGGGCGCCAGGATTTTGTTGTGCGTAAGCGGTTTGATTGAAGAGCACTGATTCGATATAGCGTCGAGTCTGGCCAAACGGAAGGGTAGCGACCCATCGTGGGGTATCGGCGTACAGGCCTGAATCATCGAGCCATTGCCTGACATGGCCTGACCCGGCATTGTAGGCGGCGATGGCGGCAATCAGATTATGGGTAAATTGACCCATGAGGTAGGCCAAATAGGTACTACCCACCAGAATATTAATCCGTGGCTTACGGAGTTTCGTCAGTCGACACGCGGCCACCCCTAATCCATTGCGTTTCCCGATCCAGCAGGCCGTGCTGGGAAGAAGTTGCAGCAGTCCACAGGCGCCGGCATCAGAGCAGACCGTGGATTGAAACGCGCTTTCCTGACGCATAACGGCCAGAATCAGATTGATGGGCAGCAGGGTTGCACGCGCGGCCGTGGTCACAGATTGATGGTGCGCCAATGGGAAAGTCAGGGTGGATAGTCCGTAACCCGGAGATTGGGCGGCGGCGGTGTAGGCGGCGAAGAACCATTGGCGTCGCTGGGCCAGGCGGGCGGCGGCAACGCGCGCGCCGGGAATCAATTCGCTCACTAATATACGCCATATTTGCGCTGCGTCATGATCGAGATGTACCTCATGAAGCGCAAGGGCAAGCCGAGCCAGATAAAGTTTTTTCACTTGTTTTTGCAGGGCGGGGTTTGGCGCCGGGGGTCTGGGGCCAAGAGAATAAGGCGCATGCCACAGATCGGCGGCAAGGAACCCGTAATAGCTGAATTGCCGGAAAAGGGGTCGGGCAATTGCCAGTGCTTCTTTTTTTCGGCCCTGAGCCAGCAAGGCCCGCGCTCGCCAATAGCGCCATACGCTCTTTTGCTGTTGGGATCGGGGCATGGCGTTGATGGACAGGAGTACCTGTTTCCAGTTTCCCAGCCGTAGAGTTGCCCGTACTCGCCAGCTGCGGCTTATCCGATCATTGGCTTTGGTTGGCAATTCCCGCAGCCAGGCGAGTCCCTGGGGAAGCCTGTCGACGGCGGCGTATAAGGCGATATTACGTTCGATCTGGTATTTTTGCCGCTCACTGAGATCATGCTTCCAGCGCGGTTTGATGCGTTGCCAGAGGGCATGAGCGGGGCCAGGCGATGATTGTCCATAACGGCTCAGACTGGCGGTGACGATCGCCGCAGCGGAATGCAGGGACCCTAATTGCCGGGGCAAAAATCTGGTAAGTTTATCCGGATCATGTGTTATATCGAGTAGTCGATTAGCCAGAGGTTGTCGCTCGGGAGGAAGCCGGGCGATGATCTCACGGGCCAGGGTAATATTACCTGCTTCGAGAATCATCAAGGTTCTCTGCCAAACCAGTTTTTCCGGCCAGTGGCCGTTTTCTTGTAGTAAGGCGAAGGCGGCATTGCAGGCCGGTGGTTGTCGATAGCCGAACATCCAGAGGTGGTATGCCTGCTTTTTTGCCGCCTCGACCCGATGAGTTGCTTGCAGGGCCAGCACTCGATAACACCCTGAGAGGGGACCAAAGCCTGTTCGGTAAAAGTGCAGAAAATTGGGCCAGTCTTTTCTGTGGGCGAGCTCCAGCAACTCGACATGACGCAGTTTTCGACTGATCGGTAAATGGTCATATTGATGAAGAAAACTTTTGATACGGGCTAATTTTACCGTCTTGATGGTTTGTTTCAGATAGGTGTATTCCAGATAGGGATAAAGAATATTCTGAGTTAGAGGGGCGGCAAGTTGCCGATAGTGTGCAAGATTATGGTTTTGCAGCGCAGACAGGGCTGCCTCGAGGCGTTGTTGTGCCGGTATTTTGGCGTGAACCGGGAGCAGGAGAATTAGCCATCCGATCGCCAGGCAAGGCAGTATCTGACAGGATAATGATAGCTTGAACATGGGATCAGAGGGGTGCCGGATATGCGAAGAATGATTTATTGTGCGATGGGTGGTGCCGGAATGAAAGCACTACGATAAGGTATCTGGCTCAGGGAGACGAAATATGAGTTTGTGGATCAGACAACCTTTAGCCATTCTGGCTGCACATGCTGCCGGTGGTGTGGTGATCGAGGACGTGCGCATTAGTGAGTGTGTCCCTGCCGGGGCAATCCCAGACAAAGGTGGAAGAGGTGTTCGATGCCAGTGAACATGTAATCGTACCCAGACCGATTAATTTACACCATCATTTTTTCCAGACCTTGCCACACGTCGAATCGGCTGCGGCATGTAGTAGCCATATTCCAGGGCCCGACGCGCCGCAGCCTAGCGTTGTTTGGCCTTCTACCTCATCACCGGCATCATTGCTGATACCCGCGCTACCCAAACAGGCCGCATGTAAGACAGATTTCCCTAGATAAGAACATGAACTGTCGATGCACAGCCGCTGCATTAACCTTAATCCTGGAACCTGTGGACTTCGTTATCTTGTGCTGACTCATCCCTGGAAATAGGCCTTATATGCGATTTCTGTTCGCAGGCTCGCAGTTTTGCGCTCGGGCTTCCTTCAGACCGTCCCTCACGGGTTGGCCCTTGCTATTCGCTAGTCGTTATCATCTAATCACAACATGGTTTTCGACGGTGATCTTCCTACAGAGGACTTGCACCTCCAGTTCATGCCCATGCTGGGCGTACAAGAAAGGATTAATTACATGAGTGATGGTTTTCTTCATAAGTATTTCCTAAACAATCCTCATAAGCGTTTACATAAATGGGTGCACTATTTTGACATCTATGAGCGTCACCTTGCTCGCTTTCGAGGAATGTCACCGGTAATGATAGAAATCGGCGTGATGGGGGGTGTCTCGATGACGATGTGGAAGGAGTATCTTGGTCCTGGCAGCCGTATCATAGGCATCGACATCGACCCTGAGTGCAAAGTGCAGGAAGACGATGGTATTGATATTTTCATAGGCAGCCAAGATAATCCCACCACGATTAATGCAATTTTTTCAAAATATCCCAAGGTTGACATAGTGCTAGACGATGGCAGCCACATGATGCAACATATGATCTCATCTTTTGAATTAATGTATCACCGCTTACAGTCAAATGGTATTTACATAGTGGAAGATACCCATACGTGCTACTGGGATGAATATGACGGCGGTCTAGGGCGAGAAGGCAGCTTTATAGAATTCGTAAAGCAAAAACTTGACGAGATCAATGCTGTGCATACTAGGGAAGCAGTGCCTGTCACAGAGTTTACCCGTTCCACCGATTGCATTGCATGCTATGACAGCGTAATCGCATTTGAACGACGGCGACAAGGTCGAAGGCAAGATCTAATCACTCAAGGTATGTAATTGCCTAATCGGCTAACCAAGGGTCTCTAACCCCCAGTCCCCACAACACCCTGCATGCGGCTCCGCACCGGGCGTTTCATTTAGCATGATGAAGCGCAATCCATCCATCACATAACGCATATAGCCCCTGAGATTTTAAGTAGGCGTTAGATAACGCCTACTGTATCCCTGGAGTTTTGGCACTTCGCCATGGGCCTTTCTGGTGATGCCACACGGCAACGGCTGATTTGACGTGAACGCCGAGTCTCATCAGGCTGCTTACCTTGGTGCGTGGCCGTCGCCACTGTTGCCAGTAAGCTATGCGTACCCTGCGTCGTATCCAATGATCCAGATCAACGCAGCGTTGATAGCCGCTGGCGATACCAAAATAATTGATCCAGCCGCGTTAAATACTGGCTGATTTTGAAGAGCTGATATGTCATCGTCACGCTCCAGTTGCGGTTGGTTAAACGCCGTACTTGTTGTTTAAATCTGCAACGTTTTTGAGTACCAGTGAATGCGCCCACCCTGGAAAGTGAAACCCAGAAATTTGCATTCATTGGTTTTAACCACGTGGCTCTTGGTGGTGTTAACCACCAGCTCCAAACGGTTCTCCAGATATCTGCTGATACTGCGTAACATACGTTGGCCTGCGCGCTGACTTTTTACAACAATGGTAGGTCGAGTAGCCCAAGGGAACTTTCCCCTCAGGCTTTCACAGAACCGGATGTGAACGTTTCCGCTCATCCGGTTCCAGTGCACAAACTGACGTGGTCTAATTGATTGATACAACCCAGCAAAGAAGATCATCTTAACCGGGGAAGGGAAGAGCAAGAAATATTTAAAGGGGTTTAAATTGGATGCAACCAGTCTGGCGTTGAGCAAGGCCATACCCGGCCAGAAGTTGCCAGGAGCCTAGGCATCAATGCCAATGTGATCGGTCGCTGGGTGAGAGAATATCAAAATAATAATGGTCAAGCACCTTGTGACGGCGGGCTGAAATCGCTTGAAGAGAAGGAAGAATGGATGGATATGAATGAGTTGATGACCTGGACTCGGCGTGTGGTCGAGGCTTCATCGGCCTGTCTGGCAGCGTCCGGTTCGGTGGAATGGCTGTTGCGCCAGTCTTTACATACACAAATGCAGAGACTAGCTATCTTACCCGCCTTAATCGATGGGTTAGCACCGGAGTGCGTACTTGATGTAGGTGCGGGCACGGGTGCTCTAAGCCTGGATCTGGCCTGGAAGTTGGGTTCTCGGGTACAAATCGTGGCGGTTGATACCGATGCGCAGGCACTTTCTGTACTCGGCTGCTTGAACAACCAATTGGGAATGGCTATCCAGTGCGTGATAGGCAGTGTTTTTGCTTTACCGGTGGCGCGAGCCAGTCACGATTTGTGTATCAGTCGGTTCTTGCTGCAGCATTTGGATCACCCGTTGAAAGCATTGTTGGCGATGCGGCAGGTCACCCGGCCGGGTGGGCGGATCGCTATCATGGAGGTAGACGATGGTGCTCGCCTCGACTTTCCGCCGCCAGAAGTGGTGGTGGTGCACCTTCAGGAGGTTATACGTCAGTATCAGCAGCAGCAGGGTGGTGATCGCTTGATTGGGCGGCGATTGTATGGTCTTTTTCGAGCGGCCGGGCTGATCAATATCCAGGTGTTGGCTATCCCCCGTGTGGAGTTGGGCGATTCCACCGAGCGTAATCCGGTTCTGGAGGCGCAGGAAAGGGAATGGTATCTCACCTACCGGAAACCGCTGGTACAGGCCGGGTTATTGAGTCAATCCAAGTTCGATCAGGCGTTGAAAGCGCTGGAATCCACTTATACTCAGAATCGGTTTCGTTATGCCAGTGAATTTTTGGCGCTGGGTCAGGTGCCTGCCTGAATACAGTTCCAATCAGTCGCAGAGAGTGCAGATATAATTATCCGGAGATTTGTTTGTCCTTTCTGTACTCATTTTTAGAGCCGTTGTTTTCGCTGCGTGACATCGTGACATTCGGGGTTGACAATGAGGCAGACTAACGGCTTCAGTTGATACTGGAAAATCAGGCTACACCAACCTATGAGGAACGCGTTCATCCGCTGAAAGTATTATAATTCGAGGTCCACGTTCTATGCGAACGGTTAATCGGAGGCATGGGTTCAGGATGGATGATTTGGTGCCGGAGCGAACATGGAAGAACCGGTTGATGAGCCTATTTTATCCGCCGGTTTGTGTGCTTTGTCAGAGTCCAGTGGCAGGAGACCGGCTCCTATGTCGGGCCTGCGTTGAAGAGCTGCCGGTGATAGAGCATGGATGCCGCCAATGTGGGCGCATCCTGCCACAAGCTGCCGGGGAGGTCTGTGGACGCTGTTTGCGCCGCCGCCCTCCGTATGATGTTGTTTTTGCTCCCTTCGCCTATGCACCGCCCCTGGACCAGCTGGTGGCGGAGTTTAAGTTTAGAGGGCGACTCACGCACGCCACTTTATTCGCACAGCTGTTGATTACCGCAGCCGAGCGGAAGCATATGCCACCGCCGGCGTATTTATTGCCGGTGCCGCTGCATCGAAGCCGGTTGCGCGAGCGCGGCTATAATCAGGCGATTGAGCTGGCCCGCCCGCTGGCTCGCCATTGGAATGTGAGACTCGATGTCAACAGTGTGCGCCGTTTACGGCCTACTCCGGCGCAGATGCGGTTATCGGCACGTGAGCGGTTAAGAAACCTGCGGGGTGCATTCGAGGTACGCCAGGGAGTGCGACTGCCAGAGCGAGTGACGATTGTGGATGATGTCATGACGACCGGAACGACCGTGGGTGAGCTCACCCGAACCTTGCATCAGGCTGGAGTCAGGCGCGTGGAAGTGTGGGTATTGGCGCGCGCTGGCTGGGCGCATCAGCCGCGTAGCCAGAAATGAGCAAGAATACCGGCAAACAGCACCGCACCAAGCCAGTTGTTGTTCATAAAGGCGCGGAAACAGTATTCTGGAACTCGGTAAGCGATGAGCAGTTGCTGATAGATAAATTGCCCGGCTACCATCAGCAATGTGATGTCGTAAGGCCAGCCTAGCCCAGCATGGTAGCCAATCAACCAGAGCGTCAACAGCATCAATGCCTGAAGAATGCCAATAATCAAACGGTCAGCATCACCAAACAGAATAGCGGTGGATTTGACCCCGATCCTGAGATCATCTTCGCGATCGACCATCGCATATTCGGTATCATAGATGGTCGCCCAGAGTATCGCTGCAATGAAGATCAACCAGGCCAGTGGTGGCGGGAATTGCCCTGTCTGTGCCGCCCAGACCATGGGTACGGCCCAGCCGAAAGCAGCGCCGAGGTGAACCTGGGGCAGATGATGGAAACGCTTCATAAATGGATAGCTGGCGGCCAGGGCAATGCCACCGAAAGACAGCAGGATAGTCAGGTGGTTTTGAGTGAGGACCAAAGCGAAGGCGAACAGACTTAAAACTACGAACACGCCAAGAGCCTCCCGAGGACGGATACGCCCAGCAGCCAACGGGCGGTCAGTGGTGCGTTTGACCTGGGGATCAATCTTGCGGTCAGCAAAGTCGTTAATCGCGCAACCCGCAGAGCGCATGAGCCAGGTACCCAGCAGGAAAACTACCAGAACCAAAAGATTGGGCTGACCCGCAGCGGCAATCCATAATGCCCATAGCATCGGCCAAAGTAGCAGTAAGGTGCCGATGGGTCGATGAATACGGGCGAGTAGAGCATATTGCCTGATACGATCACGCAGGATATTGATGCGGGAGCGAATTTGAAGCGTAGTTCTCAAAGTGTCCATCAATGAACTTTGGCGATTTAATGGTCGGAAATCAAGGATTTTGTCGCCAATGAGGTACTCTTGAATAGAGATTGACGGATTGTTTATCACGAGGAGAAAATTATGACTGAAGAGCATTTCGATCTGATCGCGATCGGTGGTGGCAGTGGTGGGCTATCAGTGGCCGAGCGAGCCGCTGCTTATGGAGCACGCTCGGCGGTTGTGGAGGAGGCTCGATTAGGAGGGACTTGCGTCAATGTGGGGTGTGTGCCTAAGAAAGTGATGTGGTTCGCCGCAGAATACGCTAAAGCGCTGGAGGATGCCCGCGATTATGGTTTTAGACTAACGATAGAGGGGTTTGACTGGGGAGCGCTGAAAGTCAGGCGGGATACCTATATACAAGGTATCAATGATTGGTATCTGACATATTTGGCTGATTCCGAGATTACTTGTCTTTCCGGTCATGCCCATTTCGTTGATGCCCGGCGCATTCGCATCGAGGATCGAATCTACCGGGCCGATCATATCGTTATCGCCACCGGTGGTCAGCCTTTCGTGCCCGACATCCCTGGTGCAGAATTGGGGATTACCTCAGACGGCTTCTTCGAGCTCGAGGCACTCCCGCAGCGGGTGGCTGTCGTCGGTGCAGGATATATCGCGGTTGAGTTGGCGGGGGTTCTAAACGCACTGGGCGCAAGTGTGGCGATGTATTTGCGTGGCGAACACCTGTTGCGCCGGTTCGACGCCACACTTCGGGAAAGATTGACGGAAATGATGCTCGATAGTGGTGTAGATCTGTATGCACATACCAAAATCTACGAAATTCGCCAACAAGATGATGGCCTGCTCAATCTGGTTTGCGACCAGGGACATGCGAGTACTAATTTCGATACGGTTATTTGGGCCACCGGAAGGGTGCCGAGAATACAGGGTCTGGATTTGGAGCGCACCGGGATTCAACTCAACGAAACTGGCCATGTGCCGGTCGATGACTGGCAGAATACGGCGGTTGCCGGGATTTATGCTATCGGTGATGTCACTGGACGGATCGAGTTGACACCAGTGGCAATCGCTGCCGGACGGCGGCTGGCTGATCGCCTGTTTGGTCATCAGCCCGATCGGAGACTAGAATACGAGAACGTTCCGAGCGTCGTGTTTAGTCATCCCCCCATCGCAACGGTGGGGCTAAGCGAGGAAGAAGCCCGTACGCGACATGGTAGTGCAGTCAAAGTCTATCAGAGTACTTTTACCCCCATGGTGCATGCTTTCACACGGCGGAAACATCAGGCTACGGTCAAGCTGGTGGTCATTGGAGCGCGTGAAAAAATCATCGGTGTACATATCATTGGCCCGGGGGCGGACGAAATGCTCCAGGGGTTCGCGGTTGCCGTGCGCATGGGTGCCACCAAAGCGGATCTCGATAATACCATGGCGATTCATCCGACTAATGCCGAGGAATTGGTCACGCTGCGCTAAACAGCCATCGGTTTATTCTGGGGTGATAACCGGGCCCCACTCGATCACGATGCTTATGATGCGATTGGTATCAGAGTGATAGTTACGTGACGATTCTGAGCCCGCCCCACTGCGGTGGCATTACTGGCGATCGAATCGATTTCACCATAACCCAGGGTTTCGATACGGTTCGGATTGACCCCTTGAGCGATCAGATAGGCCGCTACAGCTTGGGCGCGCCGACGGGAAAGCCGCAAGTTATAGCGAGCGGCTCCAGTGCTGTCGGTATAACCCGCCACCTTGACTAAGGTTCGGTTGTAATGTTTAAGGACTTTAATAACCGAATTTAACACCGAGTAGAAACTGGGCTGGATAGCGTATTGATTAAGTGGAAAGGTAATGTCTCCCGGCATATTCAGAATGATCGTGTTGCCCACCCGGGTGACGCTCACGCCAGTATTGCGCAATTCCCGGCTAAGTGCAGCTTGCTGTCGATCCATGTAGTAGCCGATACCGCCCCCGGCCAATGCACCGATAGCCGCACCGATGGCTTGATTGCGGCCATGGTTACCCGGGCGTGAATTACCGATCACAGCCCCTGCTACCGCTCCGATGCCAGCACCAATTGCAGCATTGCTGACTCGTGATTGACCGGTGTAGGGATTGGTGGTGCAGGCCGCGAGGCCAAGACTCAGGCAAAGCGTGGCGGTAATGGTAGCGAGAAGTTTCATAAAAGGATTCCTTCGGTATCTCATGGGGTAAATTGTCAAGCTCACACTGACCGGTAGCGATGATTTATTTTTATAAAAGGTCATTTGATTCAATCTCCAGCCAAGTTTAGCTGGTGGCGTAAATGGTCAATCACGGGTTGGGTCGGAGGGCGGATGCCGTGCCAAATGATAAAAGATTCTGCAGCCTGTTCTACTAGCATCCCGAGTCCGTCAACAATCCGCTCAGCCCCATGTTTTTGTGCCCAATCCATGAAAGGAGTAGGGTGCCTGCTATACATGAGGTCATAGGCAACCGAACGGGTTGTGAGCAGATCATCGGGCAGTGACAGGTTAGCTTGGCTGAGTCCGGTCGAGGTGGCGTTGATCACGATATTAAAGGGTGCCTCGCGGCCAAGCTCGGCCAGACCCACCGCCTGAACCGGGCCTAGGTCGGTAAAAGAGCGTTGCAGATGATCTGCCCGTTCCCGGGTGCGGTTGGCGATCATCAGGAGGGCGGGCTGACTTTCTAGCAAGGGCTGAACAACACTGCTGGCCGCGCCCCCGGCGCCGAGAAGGAGAATCCTCTGATTAGTAAGGCATATTCCCAGATTTTGTCTGAGATCACTCAATAATCCAATGCCATCGGTGGTGTCTCCAAAGACGGGCTCGCCCGGGGTGAATTTCAGGGTGTTGACTGCTTCGGCGCGACGGGCACGCTCGCTTAGTCGTTCAGTGAGGGAAAAGGCGCGTTGTTTGAAGGGAACCGTGATATTGAGCCCGGCGCCGCCGTGGGTACGGAAATTGGCCACCATCATTTCGAATTCCACCAACGGCGCCTCAATGGCGCTGTAGTGCACGTCTTTCCCGGTCAGTTCGGCAAAGTATGCATGGATGGCGGGTGAGAGGCTGTGGGCGACAGGATTGCCCATGACGGCATATTCGGCCATGGGTTAGCCGGTATTGCGCAGCCACTGGGCTGCCTGTTTGGCGTAATAGGTGAGAATAGCATCGGCTCCAGCGCGTTTCATCGCCAGCAATACTTCCAGAGCACAGGCACGCTCATCTAACCACCCATTGCGAGCTGCTGCGGTCAGCATGGCATATTCGCCACTGACGTGATAGACGAAAGTTGGCATCTGTAATTCGTGTTTGACCCGATAGACGATGTCCAGATAAGGCAAGCCTGGTTTTACCATGACGATATCGGCACCTTCGGTGATATCTAGTCTGGTTTCGCGAATGGCCTCGTTACTGTTAGCGGGATCCATCTGGTAGGTTTGCTTGTTGCCTCCACCGAGATTGGTAGATGATCCGATGGCGTCCCGGAAAGGGCCATAAAAAGCGGAGGCGTATTTGGCTGAGTAAGCAAGAATACGTGTATGGATGAATCCTGCAGATTCCAGGGCGTCACGAATGCGACCCACACGACCGTCCATCATGTCGGAAGGGGCGACGATGTCTGCCCCGGCTTCGGCATGAGACAGGGCCTGCTGAACCAGCACCGATACGGTTTCATCATTGATGATATAGCCTTTTTTGTCGGTCAGCCCATCCTGGCCATGTATCGTGAAGGGATCTAGAGCAACATCGGTGATGACACCCAGTTCGGGAAACCGTTGCTTGAGCCGGCGCACGGCACGCTGGGTCAGCCCTTCTGGATTGTAGGCTTCCTGAGCTTCGAGATCCTTGCGCTCGACGGGAACGACTGGAAACAGGGCGATCGCCGGAATACCGAGTTCCAGTAATTCTTCAGCTTCGCGCAGCAGGCCGTCGAGACTCAGGCGTTCGATACCGGGCAGGCTGGCAATGGGTTCATTGGTTTCTTGTTCGTGGACGAAAACCGGATAGATTAAATCATCCACCGTCAACATGGATTCACGCATCAGGTGACGAGAAAAGTCATCATGGCGCAGGCGGCGCGGGCGAATCCGGGGATAATGGGCGACGGCCATAAATTTATGCTCCAAGCGTATGATCCGGGGTTGATTCCATACCCAGCCAGTCCCGGGGTCGCAGGAATTGATCTACCAGCCGGGCCTCCGGACTTTCGGGCTGTGGATGCCAATCATACCGCCAGGCTACTTCTGGTGGTAGGGACATGAGAATGGATTCGGTGCGGCCATTCGATTGCAGACCGAACAGCGTGCCACGATCATACAACAGGTTGAATTCTACATAACGACCCCGGCGCAGGCGCTGGAAGAATCTTTCCCGGTCGCCGTAAGGAGTGTGTTTGCGGCGATCAATGATGGGTAGATAGGCGCGCAGGTAGCCCTGCCCAACAGATTCGATGAAGCTAAGATCCCGCTTGAGATCCCCGCTACAGTAGTCATCGAAAAATAATCCACCGATCCCCCGATGTTCCTGACGATGGGGCAGGTAAAAATAGCGATCACACTCGGCCTTGAAGCGAGGGTAGAGATCCTCTCCAAAAGGGGTGCAGGCATCTCGGGCGCAGCGATGCCAGTGGATACAGTCTTCCTCAAAACCATAGTAGGGAGTGAGATCGAAGCCGCCACCAAACCACCAGATGGGTTCCTGACCTGATTTCTCGGCCAGAAAAAAGCGAATGTTGGCGTGGGAAGTTGGAACATAGGGATTGCGTGGATGGATAACCAAGGAAACGCCCAGAGCATGGAAGCTTCTTCCAGCCAGCTGGGGGCGGGAGGCGCTGGCCGAGGAGGGTAGCGCAGCTCCGTGAACATGGGAAAAATTAACTCCCGCCTGTTCAAATAGTCCGCTTCCAGAAATGACCCGGGTACTGCCACCACCACCTTCCGGGCGCTGCCAGTTGTCGATTCGGAAGTGAGTCGCGTTTTCGCAACTTTCCAGTGCCTGACAGATGGTTTCCTGCAACTGCGTCAATGACGCTCTGATGCTTTCGAGATCACTCATATCAAAACCTCAGTTGTTTGCCAGTCAAGGCATCGCGGATTTCTGTCGGTCGCGCCAGATTCCCTGATGCACCCTCCAGATAATAATCGACAGCATCCCCAAAATAGCGCTGGACTCCAGTCATTTTTCGTGCCGGAGAATGGCCGGTGGGGTTTGCGCTAGTCGAAACAAGGGCATTGCCGAAACTGTGGGCCAGTGCCGCAGCCGTGGCGTGGGTGGTAATGCGCACGGCAATCCCGGCATGGTCGCCTCGCAATAGGGTGGGCACTTCAGGACGTGCCGGGACTACCCAGGTGACCGGTCCGGGCCGGACGGTCATTACGCGAGTATGGATTTCCTGATCGAGAGGAAGAATCCAGCGCTCGAGCTGGGCCAGTGTCGTCGCGATCAAGATCAGTCCCTTGGTGGGATCGCGATGCTTTAGGGTCAGTAATCGTTGAATGGCATCGACATTGGCTGGATCGCAACCCAGACCGAAAACTGTTTCAGTAGGATAGGCAACAATTCCGCCTTTACTTAATATTCGAGCGGCAACAACTACGGAACGCCCCGTTATCGTGTTCATGGCCAGACGGCATGTGAAAATGTCATCAAGAACGAATGGGGTACAATGCGAACCGAAAGTAAGCGTAGGAGCTGACTTAAGAGAACGAAAGCAACACTTGTGACCACAAAATAAAAGTGGGGGGAAAATAATGGTTTTTGGGGTGCCTGGTCCATTCGAGGTATGGGGTGTGGCATTCGATAATCGATTATCAATCTATCAGGATTTGGAATCACCTTTGCGTTTTGGTGGGCGGATTGTAGCAGTCTTTTTACGGGTTGAGGCTCCGCGTTTCGTGGCGGATGTTGTCGATTTCGTTTTTGCGCTGTGGCGAGCTTTCTTTGGTGGTGCTTCAGCCAGCAGACGTTCGCAGGTTGGCAGGTCGAGAGATTCGGGTTCGATATCCTTCGGAATTCTGGCGTTACGCTCGCCGTCTGTGATGTATGGGCCATATCGTCCCCGCAGGATTTCAATTTTACACTCACCTTCCCGCTCGAAAATCCGGATAATCCGCGTGGCATCCTTACGGTTTTTATCCTCGATCAGCTGCAAGGCGCGATCCAGGTTGATTGAATAGGGATCATCGTCCGGGGCCAGGGAGACATATTTCGATCCGTATTTCACATAGGGCCCGAAACGGCCAATATTGGTGCTGATAGTTGTTCCATCAGAAGAGATACCCAGTTCCCGCGGCAAGTCGAAAAGTTTCATTGCCTCTTCGAAAGTGATGCTATCCATTTTTTGGCCGGGCCGCAAGCTTACAAAACGAGGTTTTTCCTCATCCTCACGGCTGCCGATTTGAACATAGGGGCCATAACGCCCCATGCGTACGCTGACCGGTTTACCGGTTTTGGGGTCCACATTCAATTCTCTGGCCTGCAGAACATCATCTCGGCTGACACTCTGAGCCCGGTCTTCTAAAAGTGCGTGGAAAGGTTTCCAGAAAGCATCCAGGACGGGTATCCAGTCTTTCTCTCCCCGGGAAATGTCATCGAGCTCATCTTCCAGGCGCGCGGTGAAATCGTAATCGACGTATTGACTAAAGTATTCGGTTAGGAAACGATTGACAATACGTCCGACGTCCGTTGGTATGAAGCGCCGATTTTCCAGTTCCGTGTATTCCCTGGTCAGTAGGGTCGAGATGATGGAAGCGTAAGTCGAAGGTCGTCCGATACCATATTCCTCTAGCGTCTTGACCAGGCTGGCTTCGCTGTAACGCGGCGGTGGCTCGGTAAAATGCTGGTCTGCCAGGATGTCCCGTAAAGTGACACGTTCACCTTTTTCAAGTAATGGTAGAAGATGCTCATCATTTTCTATTTTTTCATCATCAATGCCTTCCCGGTATACCAGCATGAATCCCGGGTTACGTACGGTGGAACCGGTGGCTCGAAAGAGATTTTGCCCCCCTTCGTCAGCTTCGAGATCGACGCTGACGGTATCCAGGGTGGCGTAAATCATTTGACTGGCAATGGTGCGTTTCCAGATGAGTTCATAAAGCCGGAACTGATCCGAGCTCAGACGTGCCTTCAGCTCAGTGGGAACCCGTTTGGCCGAGGTGGGCCGGATTGCTTCATGCGCTTCCTGGGCATTTTTCGATTTGGTTTTGTAACGATTGGGTTGGGTGGGGAGTTTGTCATGGCTATAACGTTCAAGAATTAGATCGCGGATATCGACGATGGCCTCTTCGGCTAAATTAACGGAATCGGTACGCATGTAGGTGATCAGACCGATCGACCCGGACCCTAGATCAATGCCTTCATATAGTTGTTGGGCGACTTGCATGGTACGCCGAGTGCTGAAACCGAGCTTCCGTGAAGCTTCCTGCTGGAGAGTCGAGGTGGTGAAGGGTGGTGAAGGATTGCGCTTACGTTGTTTGCGAGTGACTTCTCTGACCGTCAGATAGCCTTGGGCCGCATTGATCAGTGCGGTGCGGGCATCGGTGGCCAGGATTTCGTTGTTGAGATCGAACTGTTTCAGCTTTCCCCCGGCTAGATGAGTCAGGCGAGCGTGGAATCTGCTGCTTTCCTTGGCTACCAGCGCATCAATCGTCCAGTATTCTCGGCGAACGAAGTGCCCGATTTCCTCTTCGCGTTCAACAATCAAGCGTAGAGCCGGGCTTTGTACGCGCCCTGCTGATAAGCCACGGCGGATCTTGCGCCATAGCAGGGGTGAAAGGTTGAAGCCCACCAGATAGTCCAAAGCCCGGCGAGCCTGCTGAGCATTAACCAGATCGTTGGAGAGACTGCGTGGGTGGCTAATAGCGTCATTTACAGCCTGCTTAGTGATTTCATGGAAGGCGACCCGATGTACCGGTTTGTCGTGCAGGATTCCCTTTTCCTTCATAACCTCGTAGAGGTGCCAGGAAATCGCTTCACCTTCGCGGTCGGGGTCCGTTGCCAGATAGAGCGCATCGGCCTTGCGTAATGCCCTGGCGATAGCCTCGACATGCTTGCGATTGCGATCAATCAATTCATAGCGCATTGTGAAGCCATGTGCCGGATCTACGGCTCCTTCCTTTGGGACCAGATCGCGGATATGGCCATAAGAAGCCAGGACTTCAAAATCTTTACCCAGATATTTTTCGATAGTTTTAGCCTTGGCTGGTGATTCAACAATCACTAGATTATGTGCCATGTCGTTCTCCAACAAAGTGATCGTGGTGATCTCGGTTTAGGTCGATTCGACAGTCATTGACTGAATTGATATTCCAGTAGAGCTCCAGGGCAAGCTGTATTTTATTGGTCATGGACTGACTCACTTAATGAAGGAGGTGAGGGATTTCCTCGAAAACGAGGTCCTCGAGATCCTCATAGCCGAGTTCCCGGTCGGGTTGATTGAACAACACCATCAAGATGACCCATTTTACCTGATCGAGGGTAATTTCTTCCTCATTCAGGGCTATGACTCGGTCGATGACGAGTTCCCGGTTGGAGGGGTCGAGGATTTGCTCCTGTTCGAGAAACAGTAGAAAACCTCTGGAGTTGCGATCGAGGCGCGCACATTCCGACTCTGTATAAATCCGTAGAGGAGTATGGCGGCCGGTACTCGAGGATATGTTTTCCTGAGTGCTCAGACCGTCAAGCCATTCGAAGGCACGGTCAATTTCTGCAGCGGGGAAGCCCACGTCTAGCAACTTGATTTCGAGTTGATCTCTGGCGGGTTTGATATTGTCATCATTTACGTAATGTTCAAAAAGGAACATAAGCACATCAAGGACAGATTCTTTCATGAGTAACCTGTAGTCGTAAGTTGGTTAGATAATTTAAATAGATCAAAACAGAAACCCTCGGTGCCAACTCTAGCTTCACCAGAATCAGATAACGCTGTTTCTTGGATCAGGTTCGGTTCAGGGCATCTCGGATGCCGGGGCGGATTCTGCTCCAGTCAGTGACGAATGGATGCGAATATAGCGCCCTCCACCAAGATTCTCCACCCAACCATTCAATTCCAGGATGAGAAGCATGGAGGAAATGTTTTCAGCGGTCAATCCGGTCCGTTCGACGGCCTGGTCGATGGCTACAGGGTCATAACCCATCGCATCCAAAAGCAAACTCCGCTCTGGATCGATGGAGGATTCGGTTCCGGGCAGAAAATCATCTTCGAGCATCGAAACATTGATTTCACTTGCCTGCGGTAAGCATTCGCTAAAGATGTCTGCCGTTGACTCCACTAATTTCGCGCCTTCCCGGATGAGCTGGTGGCAGCCTCTGGCAAGGGGATTATGAATTGATCCAGGAATCGCAAAAACATCCCTTCCCTGTTCTGCAGCCAAACGGGCGGTAATCAGAGAACCACTTTTGAGGGTGGCTTCGACAACAAGGACACCCCGACTCAGTCCGCTGATCAGCCGGTTCCTGCGGGGGAAAGCGCCTCGACTGACCGGTGAGCCGAGTGGGGTTTCAGAAATCATGAGGCCCTCGGCGACAATGCGCCGGGCCAGATCACGGTGTTTGGCCGGGTATACCCTATCGAGACCGGTGGCGGCCACAGCTATGGTGATGCCATGGGCTTCCAGAGCACCTTCATGGGCAGCCGCGTCGATCCCCATGGCCAGGCCAGAGGTTATTCCCAGGCCTTGGGTGGCGAGATAGTGAGAGAAACTACGTGCCATTTCGTAGCCTCCTCGAGTGGGATGCCGGGAACCAACTATGGCTAACTGGGGATATTTGAGCAAATCGATATCACCCGCTGCATAAATCAGAATTGGCGGATCAGGCAACTCACGTAGGGTGCATGGGTAGTTGGGAGAGGAAATGGGCAGGATATGGTGATTGGGGGCTTGAGCCCATTCCAATTCTCGTTCGATATTGAGATCGCGGTGGTTGATTACCGCTCTGGCCAGCGTTTCGTTTAGCCCGGCAGCACGCAATTTCGACAGATCAGCGGAAAGCAGATCGGCAATCGAAGTAAAACGATGCAGCAAGCTCTTTAGTGTAGCCGGCCCCAGGCCCGGTGTTCGATGGATGCGTAACCATGAATCAAGAGAATCGCGCGCGTCAGACTGAATTGGCAAATTTCCCATCTACTTTAAGGATTAGTGATGATGTCACCGATTTCGATAGGACGGGTTGCTGACATAATCAGTGCATAGCTGATGCGTTTATAGGGCTGGAATACCATTGCTAAACCAGTGCGTGTATTGGGTAGGCGAATTTCTGGGGATTCATTTATGGTGGCGTACCGATCATGAATGAGGTGGCCACGCTGTTTGATTTGCAGGATATCACCCCTGCGAATCCCTTGTTGAGTACCGACATCCAGCACAATAACTTGATATTGGCCGACCAGGGCAATGGCGTTGAACAGGGAAATTACCTGCCCATGCACCGGTATCCTGGGTGTTCTGGGAAGGAAAGTATAATTCTCAGGTTGTTTGACATAAGGGAGTAGGCGATCACCTGATTGTACTGCATCCGTTACGTTTTCCAGCACGCCAGTAGCGATAGAGCCATTATGAACGATGCGAATATCGCCAAGATAGATGGCCTGATAGGCTATGATACGCTTGGTCTGCGGAGATTTCAGGGGTTTTCCCGGGCGATAGACGCTGTACATCGAGGTATCGGAGTCTTTGGGTAGCCCGCGTACATACACTTTCATGCCATCCGCGTAAAGGATTTGACTGGAATTGGTACCGACGATGTGGGGCGCGGTTAGTAGTTCATTTTGTGATACCACTCGCGATTTGATCAGAAAAGGCCGAATGGTCTGGATAGGGATCGGAGTTTTGGTTTCCGGCAATTTTTGGTATTCGATCTCAGGCTTGAGAATTACAGTTTTTCGAATCCGTGGGCCGCCCGTGACCGAAATCCTTGGTTTGCCGTTGACGTAATAGAGAGTCAGAATGTCGCCAGGATAAATCCAATGGGGATTCTTGATTTGCGGATTGGCATACCAGATTTCTGGCCAAGCCCAGGGGTTGCGCAGGAAATACTGGGCGATACCCCAGAGGGTGTCTCCTTTTTGGATCACGTATTCAGTGGGGGCGGTTGCTTTCAGAATCACCGGAGGGGGGAAGGTGACGATTGCAGCTTTGGCTTTGGTGATAGGCTTGAGTTTGATGAGGGGCGGTTTTTGCGTAGTGCAGCCGCCCAGTAAGGCAATAAGCAAGCTAGCGGAAGCGGTTGCGATAAGGTGTGGATATCTGCACTTGGTTAGCATTCGATTTCCTTTTGCATCTTTTCGTTCGTTCGCGGATCACATAATCTATGCTCTTGTCTGGTAATCGGCAGACTGATCTACTTGCTCACCAACCACAATAGAATTCTACTCTATCAGATAATGATATTTGACTGTATCAGGATATCCCCATTTTTAGACTAGCGAGTAATTATTATGGCGACATTGGATATATTGCATTTCCCTGACTCTCGCCTGCGTACCCGGGCGAAGCTCGTGGAAGAGGTAAATGACGGCATCCGCCGAATCGTGAACGATATGTTCGAAACCATGTACGCCGCTCCAGGTATCGGATTGGCAGCAACTCAGGTTAATATCCACCAGCGTACCATCGTCATGGATATATCCATGGATCACAATCAGCCTTTATGCTTGATTAATCCCGAGCTGCTAGAAAGTGAGGGCGAAGAAGTCACGGAAGAGGGTTGTTTATCGGTTCCTGGCTTTTTTGAGAAGGTTGCCCGTGCAGAACAGATCCGGGTACGCTTTATGAATGAGAAAGGTGAGCTGGTAGAATTAGAGGCTGAAGGTTTACTGGCAGTCTGCATTCAGCATGAGATGGATCATCTGGAAGGTAAATTATTCGTCGATTACCTTTCACCACTCAAGCGCACACGAATCCGCCACAAGCTAGAAAAACAGGCACACCGCGGCGAGTTTCCTGAGTCCAGAAAGACGCCAGTCATTTGATAAATAATACTGATTTAAAAATTATTTACGTAGGGACCCCGGATTTTGCCGTGCCTGCCTTACAGGCGCTAATAGCCGCAGGTTATCGAATAATTGCCGTTTATACCCAGCCAGATCGACCCGCCGGAAGAGGCCGGAAGCCCAAGCCCAGCGCGGTCAAGCAGGCGGCACTGCAGGCTGGCATTGAGGTGTACCAACCCATTTCTCTGCGCCAGGAAAATGCCCAGGAACAATTGCAGAAGCTTGCACCAGACCTGCTGGCCGTAACGGCCTATGGGTTGCTGTTGCCCCGTGCTGTATTGGATATCCCCCACCTGGGCTGTATCAATATCCATGCCTCTTTGTTACCACGTTGGCGCGGCGCGGCGCCGATCCAAAGAGCTATCCAGGCGGGAGATGCTGAAACCGGGGTGACTTTGATGCACATGGACGAAGGTTTGGATACCGGGCCGATGCTGGCCTGGCGAGCTACACCAATCCAGTCTGCTGATACGGCACAAAGCGTACATGACCGCCTTGCACGGATGGGTGCCGAGCTCTTGATCCAAACCTTGCCGGATTGGGTAGCCCATCAGATTTCTCCATTACCCCAGAACAATAAGCAGGTGACTTACGCCTGTAAGTTGGAGAAAATAGAAGCCGAAATTGATTGGTCTCGGCCTGCCAGCGAGATTGTCAGGCACATTCAGGCATTCAATTTATGGCCGGTCGCGCGAACCCGTTGGCGGGGAGAGACGATGAAAGTCCTTGATGCTCGCGCCATAGATCAGCCTGCCAATCTACCGCCGGGTACACTAATTGTAGAAACCCGACAAGGCATTGATGTCGCTACTGGTCATGGGGTATTGAGAATATTGCGTTTGCAATTGCCGGGCCGGCGTCCGCAAGCCGCTGTGGATTTTATCAATGGGTATCAGTTGGGACGAGAGCCTTTGCCCAATTGATATTGACAACCTTCGGGCTGGACCATCCATGTCAAGGTGCCCTTCCATGAGGAAAGCATTCGCATAAGGATTGAATATCTGAATGAGGGAGATGATCCAATTGAAGCAGCGCTGTTTATTAATCCAGAACCTACCAACACCGCATGGTGGTAATTGAGACCCATGCGTCGAGACGAAATCATCGGCATGGATACATCCGGTTTCGTTTGATGGATTCATCCAGTGCACCAACCGGTCTTCGATGCAAGGTTCCAGGATCCGGCTCAACCCACCGGTGATCCCGGATAGTTCGGGAGAGGCTTAGGCATAGTAGGCCTACATAGACCCAAACCGAAGGGAGTCCGGGGAATACAGCAGATCATAGAATGCGCAGGGAACAGGGTCTTTGTTCTGGGCAAGCAATCCTTAGCTGTCGGATTTCGTGTGATTCTATCGAGCAACGGGTCTGGCGTTTAAGCCTG
>CAZUKD010000018.1:0-25856 GCA_964620825.1 uncultured Ectothiorhodospiraceae bacterium | reverse complement strand
CTCGTGCAACTACAGGATAAGATCGCGGCTGCGCGCGATCTTATCCTTATTCGTTGAACGTCCAAAGAACCAGACGGGACCGGACAGTTATCGACTGGGCTTACGCACAGCGCAAGAGATTGATGCGCCCGTGGTTGCAGCCAAATTCAATGGCTCACTTTGACAACGACTCACATGCAAACTCTGATCAATACAGGGGCAATTTGGCGTGACCAGCCTGCCACTGCCATCCCCCCGCCGCATCAGAGGTTATTTTAATGCTCAGTGAGCCACAGCCATCAACTCGGTTTTTGGGCAAGATAGTATCCTGGATTTTATTAATGGGCGCACGATCATCCAAATGAGAACTATCTCTTTAGAGCAAAGCCGAGATTTTGCTCGCCGTGTTACCTCCGCAGAGGGTCGTTATCTTGAAGCTCCCGGTCTGGGTTCTGTGTCAGAAACGTATGCCGGCAAATTCATCTGTGTTTACTAATGAGTTGATTCCCCGGCAATCCCTCAGACCAGCGCAGATCCGGATGACGAGCCGCATTAACCTCATCGAAGCGCCGGCTGGAAAATTTATGTGGGGCTGTTTTAACTATCTCAGGGGTTGATCTTGCTGCATTACGAATGGCAATCATTGCTGCCACGAATGCATCCAGTGTCTCTTTATCTTCGGTTTCGGTCGGCTCAATCAGCATGCTCTCGGCAACTAATAAGGGGAAATAAATGGTCGGCGCATACATACCATAATCAAGCAATCGCTTGGCATAATCCAATGCTGTTACACCGGTCTCCTGCGCCTCTCGCTTCAATGTAAGAACAAACTCATGCATCGGTCGCCGATCAGGATAGGCCAGGTCGAAACCGGCTTCAGCCAAGCGTCTGGCAAGATAATTTGCATTTAATGTCGCATATTCAGCCACCCTGGGCAGACCCTGTCGCCCCAATAAGCGCAGATAGGCATAAGCGTGCAGTAAAACACCCACATTCCCCATGAAAGCCGACAAACGGCCAATCGATTGCGGCCGCTCCGATTCTTCAAGTAAACGATAGCCGGTATCTACCTGTTCGACCAAGGGAACGGGCAAGTAGGGTAACAAGCGAGCACCAACACCTACCGGGCCGGCACCCGGTCCACCTCCGCCATGAGGTGTGGCAAAAGTCTTATGCAAATTCACGTGAATAGCGTCAAACCCCATATCTCCGGGACGTACTTTCCCGAGAATGGCATTCAGATTAGCTCCATCATAATAAAGTAACCCACCCACCTCATGGACGATACGAGCAATTTGCTCAATCCGCCGCTCAAATACACCCAAGGTGGAGGGATTAGTGAGCATAATCCCGGCAGTTCGTGGACCTACCACTTTTTTCAGCACCTGGATATTGACATCTCCTTGCGCATCAGTCGGGATCTCACGCACCGTGAATCCACACAGGTTAGCTGTTGCCGGATTAGTACCATGAGCGGCATCCGGAACGATAATTTCCTGGCGCTGATGATCACCCTGATCGAGATGGTAGGCACGGATCATGGATAAACCGGCGAACTCTCCCTGAGCTCCTGCCATGGGCGCCAGAGAAATCCCCTGCATACCAGTAATGATTGCCAACATTTGCTGGAGCTCATAAAGACAGGCCAACACACCCTGGCTGGATTGCTCTGGAGCATAGGGATGGCGATTGATAAAGCCCGACAAGGAAGCTGCCTTGTGGGCACCGCGCGGATTGTATTTCATCGTGCACGAACCAAGCGGATAAAAATGGGTATCGATGGAGAAATTCTGTTGAGACAGGCGCGTATAATGTCTGACGGCCTGAAGCTCGGAAACCTCGGGTAACCTAAGCGGAGTGCATCGCCGAAAACGCTCAGGTATGGGCTGGTAGCCGGCGCTTCCCAAGGGAGCCTGGGCTGGATTGTTCCGGCCAGATCTGGATACCTCGAATATCAACATCGATTCTTTATCCTCATCATGAATTCAGAGAGTTTGGGTGAGCACTTGCGCCAGTACATCGTGGTAACGGTCAAGATCGGCCTCAGATTTAGTTTCAGTGGCGCAAACTAGAATCGCATCGGTATGCTCAGGATCGCTGTGACCCAGATTGTATCCCCCCAAAATTCCGTGCGCGGCCATCGCGTCGAGCACCGGCTTCGCTGCCTGCGGTAAGCGCACGGCTACCTCATGAAAAAAATCACCTTCAAAAAGCGGCTGAACTCCAAGTGATTGCAGGCGCTCTAATAAAGTATGCATATTGTTCCGGCTCGTCATGGCCACTTTGGCCAGTCCCTGGGGGCCCATCAGAGCCATATGAATAGTGGAAGCAGTGACCATTAATCCTTGATTGGTGCAGATATTGGAAGTGGCCCGTGACCGGCGGATGTGCTGCTCTCTGGCCTGTAGAGTGAGGACAAACCCGGGTTTGCCATCGGCATCGATGGCGCGACCGACCAGCCGACCAGGCATTTGGCGAACAAAAACCTGGCGAGTACACATAAATCCATAATAAGGCCCCCCAAAAGACAACGGTACACCCAGAGGCTGACCATCCCCCACGGCGATATCAGCCCCAGCTAGCCCCCATTCCCCGGGTGGCTTGAATAGGGCCAACGCCAAGGGATTAACAACAGCGATAAGGAGTGCATCATGGCGGGCTGCCCAATCTGTCAGGACATCTACTTCCTCTAGCATGCCGAAAAAATTAGGTTGCGGCACCACCAGGGCGGTGATGTCGTGGCTCGTATACCCATCCAGGCTTCCTGGATCCAATTTGCCGGTTGTGGGATCATAAGCGATCTCGACCAACTCGATATTCTGGGGCGTCACCAGAGAGCGAACAGCTGCACGATAGGCTGGATGCACGCTGCAAGGCATGAGGATACGGCGTGTGCGGGAACGGTGATTGAGGCGAACCGCCATCAATATGGCTTCAGCCAGCGCCGATGCACCATCATAAAGAGATGCGTTGGATACCTCCATAGCAGTCAGGCCGGTCATCATGCTCTGATATTCGTAGATCAGTTGGAGTGTTCCCTGCGAGGCTTCCGCCTGGTAGGGCGTATAGGCGCTATAGAATTCACCTCGCCCGGCAATATCCCACACAGCGGCCGGAATGTGGTGTTCATAGGCCCCAGCACCGATGAAGTTGAGCGCCATCTGGTCGTCATCCGCACAATTCGACATTAGGCGCAAGACTTCCTGTTCATTTAACGCCAACGGCAGAGCATCAAAACGAGTATTACGTAATTGGACGGGGATCTCATCGAATAATTGATCAATATCTGCAACTCCGATTGCAGCGAGCATCTCAGCCGTATCTGCAGATGTATGAGGGATGAAAGGCATAAACGGATCACTCCAGGAAAAAATCATCCCTATCGGTCCCCGGATTAGAAGACTGATAGGGATGATTGAGGAAACTCAGCCCTCGGATTTGAGAAAACTGCCATATTCTGTGGGACTCATCAGTTCACTTGTTGCTGCTTGGTCGTCACAGCGAAGCACAAACAGCCAACCCTCATCTTCAGCGGATTGATTGACCCGTTCCGGTTCATTCGCCAAGGCTTCATTGATCTTCACTACCTCTCCGCTCACCGGGGCATAGACATCGGAGGCGGCCTTCACGGATTCAACTACCACGCAGGCATCACCAGCATTAAGGTGTGTACCCACTTCGGGTAATTCGATGAAAACAAGATCCCCAAGCTGTTCCTGAGCATGATCAGAGATCCCTATGGTGCAGGTGCCATCGGGATTATTTCTTACCCACTCATGGCTGTGATGGTATTTTAGTTCGGAGGTTTCACTCATAACATGGCTCCCGATAAAAATGTATAGCGCAAGTAAATTATAGGCAAGATTGGCCGTGCCACACGAATGGCGGCCGGATCAGGCGGACGGGCATCCGCTGACCCCGCATTTCAACCTCTGCTTGTTCACCGCTTTCTATCGGCATCCTGGCAAGTCCTATGGCGGATTCGAGTGTTGGTGAAAAACTGCCGCTGGTGATCCGGCCATTCCCCCCACCATCACAAAAAATCTCCTGGCCACCGCGCAAGACACCCCGGCCCAGAAGGACTACGCCAACTTGCTTATGAGCAACCCCTTGTTGCTGCTGATCCTGCAGGACAGAACGACCAATAAAATCCCGCTCCCCGAGCCAGGCTACAGTCCAGCCCAGGTTAGCTTCCAGTGGAGTAACGTTTTCATCTATATCCGCGCCATAGAGGCTTAATCCTGCCTCCAGACGCAGGGTATCGCGCGCTCCTAATCCTGCCGGCTTAACTCCGGCTGTCAGCAAATTCTGCCACAAGATCGGAGCCTCATCTGCTGGCAGCATGATTTCAAAACCGTCCTCCCCGGTATAGCCTGTCCGGGCAATGAACCAATTCCCTATTTCAATGCCGGCAAAAGGTTTGACCTTCATCAAGATCTCGGCTCCTTCATTATTGAACTGTCCAGCCATTCGCGTCCGGGCATTGGGGCCCTGAATAGCTAGTATGGCCAGATCCCGCCGCTCGTGAAGGGAATCTGCCGGTAAATGAGAACGTAGCCAGGCCATATCCTTCTCGTGCGTAGCCGCATTGAGTACCATCCGGAAACGACCCTCCCCCAATCCATAGATGATAAGGTCATCAATAATGCCGCCTTGGGAGTTTAACATGACACTATAAAGTGCCTGCCCTGGAAATTTGATCTTAGCCACATCGTTGGCCAGTAACCCCCTCAACGCTGATCGGACACCCGCCCCCTCAATATCGACGATCCCCATATGCGACACATCGAAGATACCCGCATCATGACGCACCTGATGGTGTTCTTCGATTTGTGAGCCATAATGCAAGGGCATATTCCAGCCGGAGAAATCGACCATGCGTCCGTTAGCAGCCAAATGCTCTGCATATAAAGGGGTAGTACGGGACATGAGACCTCTCCTGTGCTCTCGGACAATCAGTTACGGTCTAAATCCGGGTTTATTCGGATTTAACCGCCCCTCTGTCCTAAAACCTGAGAGATTCACACCATGCGCGGACATGATGATCCCCTTCGGTGGGCCATAGATCGATGGCCACTCTCCAGAGTTGATCATGGTTCGGATAAGAATCCAAACCGGCGACTGTTCTGCCTTTTTGCCTGAGCGTTTCTGGACGGTTTGCGCCTTCGGCGACCCTATAGCGGGCTCTCTCCAGAACTGTCACATGATCACTGACGTACTATAAACCAACTTCCCCCATCCAGCGCAAGCTTTATGCACCATTTTCCCCCCGACCACCAACCGCCCGAATGAGCTGTCGGTCAAGATGGATCGTCTGGTGGCGTATTTTTCGCTTGATCCGTGCCAGTGCCGTCAGAAACTGGCGATCCTTGCTGTGGCGCAGCTGGTCCAACTTCATGTGGCGCAGCTGATCCGGAAATAACGGCATGATGGTAGGCGGCAAAGAGACCATAATGGTCGGTCGGATACCCCGGTGCCATATGGTATGCCCGTCCGGGGTCAACCACTCCCGCACAGCCAGCAAAACTGCAGAGCCATTGGATAGCATAAACTGGCGTAATACCGTCCCGGTACCGAATGTCCTGGTACCGACCAAGGGCGCATGCACATTATCACGCAAGGCTCCAGCGACAATTTCAGCGGCACTTGCCGTCCCACGATTAATTAAAATGACCATCGGTAAGTGGAATTTGGGCACATTGCGAATGATTGGAATTGGCTTAATTTTGCCTTGTGTGTTTTTCTCCAGTAGCACATTGCCTTTAGGGATGAATAAACTAGCCACATCAATTGCCTCATACAATAACCCTCCCGGATCATTGCGCAAATCCAGGATAATCCCACGCACACCCTGGCTGCGAGTGGCCACCAACGCTTTATTCAGCTCCTGCGCCGTACCTCTGCTGAAACGGGAAATCCGAATATCTGCAATAAATGTTCCGGGTACTATGACCCAACTCACACTATGCAGTGGTATTTCAGCCCGCACCAGAGTAACCGTCCGGGTCTTTCCTGTACCCGTCTGCCGCAGAGTCAAGGTAACGTAGGTACCCGCTTTGCCGCGAATCATGTCAACCACTCTGAGTAGAGACAAATCGGACACCAGGTGATCATCAACCTTGAGAATGATATCACCCGGTTTGAGATGAGCCCGCTGGGCAGGCGTGCCATCGATAGGCGTCACAATAACGACATGGCCCTTCCGGTATTCCACCTCCGCTCCGATACCAGCAAAATGCCCTTGCAAGGCCGTATGCTCCATGCGCACCTCAGTGGGCGTCAGGAAAGTGGTGTGTCCCGTGTCACCCAATGAATTCACCATGCCGCTAATAGCGGCATATGTCATGCGGGTGGACTTGATCGCTTTCCGGTCAACGAAATGGGCATCGATCAAATTCCAAGTCTGCGCCATCAACCGAAAATCATTCACCGCGCTGGCGGGCACCAGTGCAGCCGGAATCACCCCAACCAGGAGAACCCGATCGATCAGGATACCCAGCATGATCCCTAACAATACGAACAACGTCGTGCGGAATAGGCCAGATCCAGGCTGCTTGTTTTTTTTGTCGATAGTCATTCAGTCACAAATCAACCCGGCTTTGGCCAGAAGCCGTGGTCGGGTCGCGGGTCACAGGTCGTTATGAAAGCGATTCATTGCAGTTTACATACTCCATATTTCGCTGAGAAATACAGGATGGCTGATCAAGTCGAATCTTTACTTGGGTGAACCGCCCATATTGATGGGCTTACCCTGCGCGAGATAGGTAATATAGGCAACCAAATCATTCATGGTCTTGCTGCCGTAGGCTGGTGGCTGACCACCTAAACCGCGCCTGACACAGCCACGGAGCTGATCTTCCAGGGTGATAACCCGGCCTGTCCTGGATTTATATCGAGGAAATAGGGCTGCCGCGTTGGCAATACTAGGGAATCTCTTGCCATTGGGCATTACGGTCGGCCCCCTGCCCGCATCTTGATGACAGGTAGCACAAGTTCGGCCACTCCCACCGAAAGTGGCATGCATAAAAAGCTGCTTGCCAGCCGATACGGCCTGTTGCAAAGGGGCGCTCAAGGCAGCGTGAGCTGGCATGCTGAAGCCGGCTACTCCACCTCCTATTACAACGGCCAACGCGCTGGCCCGCAACAATGATTTTACGGCACCAAAACGGCCATATGACTTAATCATGGTTTCTATCTCTCTTTCATTGATACAATAGCTGCGACCTGGAAGCCTACAGACTCAGATGGCTCCCACTTTGACGGATCACCCACCACCCTCGCTACATTTTCATTCGCTCGTTTCAGAATCCTTGAGGTTTGCGAAACCTCACAGTTTTCCAAAGGAATGCAAACCGGGCAAGAAGACATCGACACCCACGAACCCGGCTGTCATCACAATCATCCCGATGATCGACCACCAAGCCATGGTCTTGCCTCGCCAACCCTTGGTAAACCGCATATGCAACCAAGCTGCATAGTTAAGTAAAACAATCAGCGCCTCTGTTTCTTTCGGATCCCAGGACCAGTAAGCCCCCCAAGCCTGTTCCGCCCATAATGCACCCAGAATAATACCCAAAGCGATGAATACAAAACCGAGCGCATTGTAGCGATACATGACGTCATCTATCGTCTCCAAGTCCGGCAGGCGGCGAGCGATGCGACCATTCGGGTTGGTACGCTCAACATGCGAGCGCAGCAAATACGCAGTACCTACCATGGCCGCGAAAGCAAATGAACCATAGGAAACAAACAGCACCGGCACATGAATCTTGATCCAGTAGCTTCGTAATTCCGGGTTGACCATGGAAATGGCGGCGCCATTGAATTTAACTTCAAGAAAAACCAGGAAAAGTGTGGAAGCACAGATAATCGACATGGCCATCGCGCCCAGGGAGCGCTGTCGAAACCGCGTTTCAAAAAACAGATAGAGCAGACCGGTCATGATATTAAAGAGTACAAACACATCAAACAGATCCTCAATAGGAATCATGCCGAAACCTGGACCAAACAGATATGATTCCCGCCAACGCACCATCAATGCGGTCAATGCCATAGTCACGGCGGCCCAAGCGAAAACACTACCGATAGACAGCGCACGTTCGGATAGGTGGTCACTACGCACGACCAGACCCAAAAGATAGGCCAGGAACGCTGCCCAGAATAATCCACTGGACCACATGATTGCCGTTGCGCTAGATAGCCACCAGTGCAGGATAGGATCTGTTTGCCCATTGCTGAACTGGCTGCCATACAAGGCAATACCCAGAACGCTAAGTGCTGCTACAGCGACGGTGAGTGCCTGGAAAGGGCGCCAATACCACCCAAATCCCACCAGAACCGTCGCCCAACCGGACAGAACAGCAATTTGGAAATTACTCATCATATGATGCAGCATGAGATAGATGACCGTAGCGCCTAGCACCACGAACAACCCCCATGCCCAGTCCAACAGCCTCATGCGCTGGAGTAACCCAGGTTTTTCCAGCCCATCCATCACATTATGTGGCACAGTATGCGGTACAGACATCGTTTCTTCCTCCTCTCTTAACTCAGTTAACTCAGTCAGAAAACCGATCTTAAAAAATAATCTATTGAGTATCGATTCTCATGCATCATTAAGTTGGTACAAGCTTCTCTCCAAGGCTAGCAAACTCTCGCTCAAATTCACGCTGATGACGATTGCTGGTTCCAGCAAACAATATTCTGCTGCCTTTCTCCGTATTTGGATCAATACGAATCCATACCCGCCGGTATGGCACAAAAAACATCAAAATGCTGCCAATAACCAGCATGAACGCACCTATAAAAGCCCCCAGCGTTAACGGATAATAAGTGACCTGTAACCCTGAAGCCAGGATCTGGCGGTAACCGGTCAATTGCAAATAGAACGGTGCGCCATATTTATTCAATACACTCAATTCAGGCAAGGCCGCCGCCAACCAGTCCGTATCCTGACGGGTAACCTGGCGAGTTCCATCTCGCTCAAGTACAAGCATATACAGATTCTCAAGACCTATATTGAGCACTCGAATGATAGCTGGATCCACGACCTGCCTCTTGGCCGCAGACAACTGACTGGCCACCCCCTGCTGGACCAGCGTATACCCGCCTTTGCCGAACAGCATCAGCATGTTTTCGACTGAGGCAGCCAATCGCGTCTGTAGTACCGGATTTTTCCCGGCGCTGGCCACTGTTGTTACTTCCTGCGCGGTTTCCTGTGCTGCCTGTCGCAATAATTTTGGATTATGCAGCGCATTCACCATCCGCATGAACAACTGCATCCCACCATGAGAATCTGCAGGAATCGTCAAAAAACTGTAAGGTTTTGCTGGACTCGTGCGTACACCACTCAAATAAAACAGACGTCCATGCACCAATTGAGGGTGCATATAATTGATATATTCGGTAGCTTGTCCATCCGGGCGCACAACCTTGAATCCCACACTGGGTCCGAGATTAATCATTGGCGACTGCCCCTTGCCAGCAAATGAAAACCCCCGCCCGATATTCATCGCTTTGAAGCGTTCGAATTTCACCCGCATGGGTCCATCTGCCGTCTGCACAACGTAACTATCAAAGACCTGTCCACGCAATACTCTGGCTTGCCCGGTATTCATGGACCACAAACGAAACTTGAGATGCGATCCACCATCACCAAAACTAGATTGATAGATACCAATCCCATGGTAAAACATCGGGTGATTATCGCTGACTGTCCCCTTGATTACCTGATGGGTACGTGGATTGGTCACGATCACTGAACTCACAAAATCCTTAGGTCGGCCTCCAGGATATCGCTCGATGGCAAATTTCTTCAGGGTAATCGTAAATGGCAATTGCTGCTCCAGATATCCCTTGCCCCAACGGAAAAAAACACCATTGGTGGAATCGCCTTCGGGCAAAGTCACATCGCCGCGGAAGGCCAGCGTACCCAGAGGAAGGCGACTATTCTTGGGAACTTCGGAAATCGGCACTGCCTGAGTCATGGGCTTGAGTCCATGCTGCCAGACCGCTAAATCGATAGGCAAATTGCCATCGATCACTCCGGTCAGCAGAACCACAACCAAGCCCACATGCATAAACAAGTAGCCCGACCGGTTGATAGCGCCTTTCATGCCGGCGACCAGGACATGATCGCCTTTGTGCGCTTCACGCACCCGGTAGCCATGGTTGCGTAACAAACGGATAACTCGTGCCCGCATATCTTCCTGAGTAAACGCTACGCTCTGTTCAGTGTGCAAACGCATGCTGCGCATCGAATGCGCCTGAATATTCAAACGAAAATTCCACATTTCCCGCAGTAAGCGGGGACTGGTGCGCACAATGCAAACCGAAGTAGACAGGACCAGGAAGGCAAAGATGGCCACGAGCCACGGGGCCGAAAAAATATTATACAGGCCCAGATCCTGGAAAACCTGGAACCAAAAAGGACCCAGTTGGAACACGTAATCAGTATAAGGCTGATTCTGTTGCAGAATTACCCCGATGAAAGCCGCAACTGAAAACCCGATTAATAGAGTAACAGCAAGACTCATAGAACCCAGGAAGGAAAGGAGAATTCTGCCGACAGAATTCCTGGGTTTAAGGCGCGCAGTCGCCGCTGTCTGGCTCATATAGGTACCTGCTTGAATTCCAAAACCATAGGCAAAGCCGCATCAGACCAAAAAGATTAAGGTCTCTATCAAATCAATCAAACGTCCATTAACAAAGCGATAATCCGCTTTGTGGGGTTTCTTCAAGACCCTATGAGGGGGTAGACAGCCATTACAGGAAAAGTTCATCCCCTGTCTATCAGAATTTATTAATCTAAATCAATTTTTTGGCCGATTCCTTTTACCTGCGAATCGGCTTCGCTAAAGCTGTTGAGAATCAATCACCGGAACATTAACGAAGCCATACCCCCTTGTACACCGACGCCGGATTAGAAATCCTGTATTTTACCAAGCATCCCCTTAATCCCCGACTTCCGTGAATCGGCAAAGCTCATCTGAAATCCCCAGACAGACCTTACCGGATTCCGGCTTACCGAGTCCCCTTTTACTTTTTCTTATTCTTACATCAATCTGCGATCAGTTGCAGCGTCCCGCGAACTTTCAAGAAATGTTGACCGGACAAACATGCTGCAAGGTGGAAATACCCAAAAACCAAGTTTTAACATTGATCCGCTTGATTGGTTTACCATTATAGGCGTTGATCAATCTCCAGTCGTCGAAATGCCGGCGACGCAGGTCGACATTGCAATGGTTGTATCTCATCAGCAAACCGTTACTCAAATATTCGATTTTTAGATTACCCCTGCCTGCCGGAGAATTGATCCGACCCTGTAATAAAATGGCTTTGACACCCTGCCCCTGCCCAAGAACAACACCCTCCTTACTCTCTATCTTGCTTAGAGAATAATTGATTTTAGAGACTATCCTAAAAGACCCTCTTTTAGTGTTTTTCCCCGGAACCTTAGTAATCAGGAAAACACCCGCCACCCGATCTTGCTTATTCACCACAAGGTTCAGGAAACTGATGCTCTGGTCACGATCGTTGCTAATTTCTGCCAGAGGAATCAGCTTGCTGCCCGGTGGCAACTCAGACTTCGCAAAGGCATGCGCGCCCGTGACCAGACTCAAGGCGGCGATCGATGCCACCCCCGTAGATTTTATATTGCCCCAGAAATTCATGTCTCAACTCCTCTTTCAGGGTGAAGAAAATCGCCAAATGGAGTTTAATCTACTGGTACTGGTCTCAAATGCATCGTGGGTTCAAGAATAGCCCATGATTCATATAACCAATTCACTCATCAAACGATTATCCACCCAGGTTTGCAAGTAAACTGCTCCCGCTTCTACCGGGAGCGATTTCGTATATTAATGATAATTAGACAACAAATCAGAGTAAATAGTTCCGATTGTCTGTGACTAGATACGTAGCTGATTCCTGAAATTAGAGAATCCTCAAGTCACTTTCCCCGCGTTCGACAACGCCTGGATAGGCATCGACCAATTCTCGATAGCCTGAATCAGATGCCGACTCGCTTCATTCAAGGCGATGACACCTCCCTGGGCATTTGGACTAGGTGCGGGTACCTTAATTTTAAAGATTTTTTCCGCTACCACAGAATCACCGTTCACCTTAATCAATGATGCACGCACCATCAGCATGCCTTGACTGTGCTTGAGGCTCGAAAATACCTGTCTGAATTCAATCAGGTGAATATGCAGTGAGTAATCTGTTTGCGCGGTGCTGGCGGAACTGGTCACTGCTTTCCAGACATGCCCACGCGCCAACGCATCGACCAACAGATTCTGCAGCATAGCTGGCGGCGATGTCAGCCAGCGACTTTTGCTGTAAGCGGATATCTCCGCGGGTTTCAAATAAGTGAACTGGTAGTAAATATTGCGACTGTTCAACCAATCGGAAGCCTCAATTCTCGCAATCTGCAAAGTAGCCGGTATGGATTGGGCCGGCCTAGCTGGCTGCATATCCCCGCCAAGATGCAAGGCATATTCATGGAATATGGAGGTTTTCGGTCCCAGAGTGCAGCCACCCAGAGACAGCGCAGTTAGAAAAATGGCGAACAGCGACAATCGGTTCATGGGCTTATTACCTCGGAGGTTGAAAACCTGGTTCTCCTGGACCCGGGGATGGGAGGGTGGCGCCAAAAATCAGGCTTTGTGGTTGGTGATTCAAGCGCCGTGCCAGACGGCCAACCTGATTCGCAGTCTGATTCAACTGCTCCAGCAGAGAGCCAATTCGAGGTATCATCATTTCATCCGTCCGTTTGAGCAAACGATTTCCAGTCTGCCCTGTCTGCGTAATGGATTGCGCTGCCTGCCCGATTTCTATGACCGGCTGATTCGCATTTTTCACCAAATGATTAACATTATTCTCCAATATCTGTCCTTTCACCAGCGCCTTGTGGAGGGCTTCTGTAACCTGTGGCAGAGACCGGATAGTCGGCTGCAATTCCTTTTCGATCCGAGTCAGTTGAGTGCCGGCCTGATCAAGATGCGCCAGCGTGGCCGAAATATGCTGAATATTACCCTGACTTAAAAGCATTTCCACATGACTGAGGATGACATCGATACGCTTGAGATCCTTCATGCCAGATTTCTCCAGGGTCTGCAACAACCCGGATTTTAAAGGTATCCGAGCAAGGTGCGTTAAACCCGTTGGCAAGGGTGTGGTCGGCAAGCCCGGCTGAATGTGGAGATCCAGATAGGATGAGCCGGTGATGCCGCCAAATCCCAGTGTCGCGTAAGTCGCATGCGTGATATAAGCATCCGGATAAACACCAAAACGAATCACAATTCGGGTGGGATTGCGTGGATCGAAATAAATTTTATGGATGTGGCCCACTGTTATCCCTTTGAATTCGACCCGCGCATTAACCTGTAAACTGCCAACCGCTTCCGCCGTCACGATTTCATATTGTCTATTCTCTGGGGGACTGGCGGTCAGCCACATAAAAACAACCACGGCGCCAATCGAAAAGATAACCAGGAATGCGGCGGCAACGATAGCATGGGATTTATCTTCCATTATCTACTCCGATTCAAACGGATAAAATAGTATGAAGCCGATCCTGACCTGCTCGGTAACTGAAATATTGGCGTACAAAAGGATGTTCGAAATGCACCACCTCTTCCAGCGTGCCGACAGTCAAGATCCGCCCTTCCCCGAGAATAGCGATACGATCACTCAATGCGGCGATACTGGTCAAATCATGGCTGACCATCAAGGCAGTCAAATTCAGTTCCTTGCGTAACTCTAACAGCAATGAATCGAATTCAGCCGCTGAAATAGGGTCCAGGCCCGAGCTGGGCTCATCCAAAAACAGCAGCTCGGCATCCAGGGCCAGCGCCCGGGCCAGCGAAGCACGCTTGAGCATACCACCAGATAATTCCGCCGGATATTTCCTGGCATCGCCCACCGACAGGCCGACCATCTCGATCTTAAGAAAAACGAGTTCCCGCAAGCTGGGCTCATCGATGAACTCACCGTCTTTCTTTATTTCGCGCATCGGGAAAGCGATATTCTCGAAAACCGTCAACGCGCTGAACAAGGCACCCTGCTGGAAAAGAACCCCCCAGCGGCGACCACGACGACGGAATTCATCCGGAGTCAGTCCTTCGCTCGACTGGCCAAAAACCTGAATCGTACCCGAAACCGGCTCTAACAGACCGATAATATGATGCAGCAGAACCGTTTTCCCGGACCCGGTGCCACCAATCAGCGCCATCACCTCGCCCCGGCGAACCTCCAAATCGAGATCATGATGAATCCATCGTCCACCTAAGCGCGTATTCAGCCCATGCACTTCGATGATGTTTTCCGCGCCCATCAACCCAGCCCGATATTAGTCATCATCGCGCCCAGCGAAGCATCGATTATCAAAACCAGGGCAAGACAGGTGACTACCGCATTGGTAGTTTCCCGCCTCAGGCTCTCGGTATTAGGCTGAATTTTTAGACCGAAATAGCTGGAGACCGTAGCAATGATCATGCCGAACAACATGCCCTTGCCCATACCAATCCAGAAATTAACCCAGGGGACAGTTTCCGGCAAACGCTGGAGAAACAGTTGCCACCCCACCCCCAATCTCAAATCTGACATCATAATACCGCCGATCAGTTGGGTGAAATCCGACCAGATCACTAATAAAGGCATACTGATAGCCATAGCGATCACATTCGGCAGAATCAGGCGCTGTGTGGGGGAAATACCGAAAGCCCGCAGCGCATCATATTCTTCAGTCACATGCATGACACCGATGCCAGCGGTAATCGTGGACGCAGTGCGCCCAATCACTATAATACCGGTAATCACCGGCCCCAGTTCGCGTAGCGTCGCCAGGCCCAGCAACTGAATGATTATGGTATTGGCGCCAAATTTCTCCAGCGACATAGCCAACTGCATAGTCATCACAGTACCGATTAAAAACCCCACAGCACCCAGGAGGGGAATAGCCGTTGCGCCGGTACGATAGATGCTGGCCGAAATTTCCTTCCACGGCATCAAACGAGGGTGCAGCAGCAACCAAGCAAAATCCAGCAGCAATTGACCGTTCAAAATGAACATGCCGATGGTATCCCCGGCAACCTCTTCCAGACGTACACCCAAATGCACCAACCCCAGCCAGGGAGACCATTTTGGCCGCCCTGGCCCCACCGCTACCTTGGCTAAGCGCTCAAACCATTTGCGATGCGCTTCCGGACAAGCAAACCGCTCGGGCAAATGCTGATTCCAGATGCGCCACAGCAATAATGCGCCGGCACTATCGATTACCTGGACTTCGGTTAGATCCCAGACCCATTGCTCAGAATACGGTAACCGTCCCAATCCATCAGCAAGGTAGTGTCGCTCCCGCATGCGAGTCAGCAGATTCCAGGAACCGGACAAGCGGATGACAGAGTGATCCCCCTCCTCAGCCAGACTCCATTGTGCGGATGATTGTGACTGATTCATGTAGGAATATCGAAGGAGGACTGGAGAGAAAAATAATTATTCATTATAAATAATACCGGTGAGGTTAACGTAATCACCAATGGCCTACAAGCACATGGATTGCAGCCCAGCAATTCCACCTCCCGAGTACGCGCTATGTAGGGACTTATTTATAGGTTTCCTTGCGAGTTTGCGTTCAGTGGCCGACGAGCGGCAGCCAGGCCACCAGCGCCAGCAGAGTGAAAAGCAGTACGGGCGGAGTGAGGATCAGCCCAACCTTCATGTACTGCCCCCAACCAATGGTCTCGCCCTTGCGTGCCAGGACATGCAACCACAGCAGGGTAGCAAGGCTACCGATGGGGGTAAACTTCGGCCCCAAATCGCAACCGATGACGTTGGCGTAAATCATGGCCTCGCGCGCGGCGGCGCTAAGACCATGAGTCTGGTCGATGGCCAATGCGCCGACCAACACACCGGGCATATTATTCATGACCGAGGACAACCCTGCGCTCAGAAAGCCGGTACCTACCGTGGCAACCACTAGCCCGTGCTCACCTAACCACTCCAGCACACGCGCGATATCATTAGTCAGCCCCGCATTACGCAAGCCATAGACAACCAGGTACATACCGAGACTGAAGATCACGATCTGCCACGGTGCCTCGCGGATCACCTTACGCACTGCGATACGCGCCCCGCGCCCGCCCACATGCCAGCGCCCGGCAAGCGCAAGCAGTATGAGTGCGCCCGCACCGGTAACGAACGACACCGGCACACTGAAGGGCGCGGTAACGAAATAGGCCAAGAGTAGCAGGCCAAGCAGCGGGAAAGCGGCGCGAAACACCAGTGGGTCGCGGATCGCGCAGGCTGGGGCTTCCAGTTCATCCACCGCATAACGCACCGACAGCTGGCGGTGGAAGTAAAGCCAGAGCACGGTGAGTGTGGCGGTGAGTGCGGCCAGATCCACTGGCACCATCACTTCGGCATAGCGGTCGAAAGGGATGTTGAAATAATTGGCACTAACGATATTAACCAGATTCGAGATCATCAGCGGCAAACTGGTGGTATCAGCCACGAAGCCGGTACCGATCACAAAAGCAAATGCCGTGGCATGATCAAACCCCAGGCGCAGCAGGATGGCGAGCACGATCGGCGTGAGTAGAAGCGCTGCGCCATCGTTGGCGAAAAAGGCAGCAATCAGCGCTCCCAGAAGAATTACCAAGGGAAACAACCGACGCGTATCGCCGCCACCCCAGCGGGCAACGTGCAGTGCCGCCCAGCGGAAGAAACCTGCTTCGTCCAGCAATAATGAGATTATAATTAAGGCTACGAAAGTAAATGTGGCATTCCAAACGATATGCCAGACAATTGGAATATCCTGCGGGGTAATAACGCCGGTCGCCAGCGCCATTAGTGCTCCGGCCAGAGCGCTCCAGCCGATACTCAAGCCGCGTGGTTGCCAAATGACCAGTAGCAACGTGACCAGAAAAATCAGAACAGCTAACATCTATACGCATCCCAAGTTTGTTGGTAAAACACAATATATATGTATTAGCATATATATTCAATGGCAAACTGAGATCACGGTATGAACCCGGAAGACTTTTTTCACGCACTTGCCGATGCCACCCGCCTTCGCTGTCTGCTGTTGCTCGTCGCCCACGACGAGTTATGCGTATGCGATCTGACTACCGCATTACAACTGACGCAACCCAAGATATCACGCCACCTCGCCTATTTACGCAAACATAAGGTAGTCAGTGCACGCCGTGATGGCCTGTGGATGCACTATCGAATCCATCCTTCACTTCCAGTCTGGGCGCAAACCGTTCTGAAAGGTACCCATGAAGGATTTGCCAGTGAATTACTTTTTTCCCTGGATGAACGCCGCTTGATCAATTCAAAACCAACGCTTATCACCCGTACTTCAGATATCTCCACCGGAAGCCCCACTTAATTCATCCAGTGCGACAGGCCGCAAGAGCCGTGAGCACTATGTTCCGCCCTCGCCCATGAGTCGCTGGATCATTTGCTTGCATGCACCCCTTTCGCTATACCAATCTTGAATCTCATCAGAGAGATCTATCAATTACGTGCTTGCAACCTGTCAATATGGCCATCGGCAAATGCCCGGGCAAGCGCTTGTCAGGCAACCCGAATCTCACCCGCACATGGCAATACCCGCAGATTCCAGAAAACCATGCAAGCATTGCACTCTGCCGATCGGGTATCATCATAATTAAACGAATCAGCAAGCTGAATGACAGGCAACTGTTGACTGTTCCTATGAATAAAAAGAGGCGGCATACATGAAAATACTGGTCATTGGCGGTGGCGGACGTGAACACGCTCTGGCCTGGAAACTAGCCCAATCGCCACGGGCAGAAATCGTATACGTGGCACCCGGAAACGCTGGAACCGCCCAGGAAGCCGGGGTTGAAAATGTCGATATCGGCGCTAACGACATACCCGCGCTATTGCATTTTGCCGAAACCTCGCAAACCAACCTGACTTTGGTCGGCCCGGAAGCCCCGCTGGTCGCCGGTATCGTCGACATATTCGAAAACGCCGGACTGCGTATCTTCGGTCCCCAGCATGAAGCCGCCTTGCTGGAAGGCTCAAAAGCCTTCGCCAAAGAATTCATGCAACGCCATGCCATTCCCACTGCGACTTATCGGGCCTTTACCGCAATTACCCCGACACTGGACTTCATCCATGAATATGGTGTGCCACTCGTCGTCAAGGCAGACGGCCTCGCCGCCGGCAAGGGAGTGATTATTGCCTCCACTCGGGAGCAAGCGGAAACGGCCGTACGCGACATGCTGACTGAGAATGCCTTCGGAGAAGCCGGGCATCGCGTGATCCTGGAAGAATTCCTGGAGGGCGAGGAAGTGAGCTTCATCTGCATGGTAGACCGTGAGCAACACATTCTGCCTCTGGCCACCTCACAGGATCACAAGGCTCGTGACGACAGTGATCTAGGACCCAATACCGGCGGCATGGGCGCCTATTCACCGGCGCCAGTCATTACCCCGGAACTGCATCGACGCATCATGCATGAAATTATTGAACCGGTCGTCGTTGGTCTGGCTACCGAGGGGATACTCTATACTGGCTTTCTATATGCCGGTCTGATGATCGACCCGCAGAACAACCCCCGCGTCATTGAATTCAACTGCCGATCTGGAGACCCGGAAACCCAGCCAATTCTCATGCGGCTGCGCTCCGATCTGGTCGAGCTCATCGAGGCTGCCATAGATGGTCATCTTGATCGCATGCATCCGCAATGGGATAATCGCGTGGCCTTAGGTACAGTTCTGGCTGCCAGCGGCTATCCAGGTAGCCATGCCAAAGGGGAAGATCTCGGCTCACTGCCGCCGGATACCAGTGACCGGAAGCTATTTTATGCTGGCACCCGCATGACGGATGATCACCGTATCGTTAGCGACGGTGGGCGCGTCTTATGCGCTACAGCATTAGGGGAAACTTTCCGCGAAGCCCGGGATAAAGTCTATAACCTGATCGGCCAAATTCAATGGACGGGCAAATATTTTCGTACCGATATCGGGTATCGCGCCCTGAAAAGGGAAAGGCAATAATCGCCAGGCCATTCCATCGCCAGGTCATCTACTGCGAAGCAGATCGCCTAGTAATTATATTTACTCAATGGATATATTCTCAACTCAAGGTAGGTTCTCATGTATGAAGATTTCCTCGACCCCAATCTATTCTCCCCGCTAGGCGCCGATAAGGAAGCTCTGAAACGCGGTATCCGCGATCACTTAATTCGCAGTATTGGTGCCGATCCCCAGACTGCGTCTCCACGCGACTGGCTAAATGCCATCTCTCTCACCACCCGGGATCGTCTACTTGAATGCTGGGTGCATGACCGGCGCCACTATACCCGGACGAACGCCAAGCGAGTATTTTATCTTTCTATGGAATTTCTCATTGGTCGCCTCCTCATCAATGCCCTACTCAACACCGGCCTGTACGAAGCGGCGCGGGAAGCCCTGGCCGACTTCGGCCTGGAGCTAACGGAAATCGCTGAATATGAGCCTGATGCCGCGCTCGGTAATGGTGGCCTGGGCCGGCTGGCAGCCTGCATCCTGGATTCTCTGGCAACCCTCGGACTGCCCGGTTATGGCTACGGTATCCGGTATGATTACGGCATGTTCCGCCAGGAAATTCGTAATGGCTGTCAGGTCGAGCATCCAGACGACTGGCTACGTTACGGCAACTCCTGGGAGGTTGCGCGCCCGGAACGCATGCATGAAGTCTGCTTTTATGGCCATCTAGCCAGTCATATCTGTACTGACGGCAGCACTCAGTATTATTGGGAGGATAGCCTGTCCGTTTATGCGCTGAGGTATGACTACGCTATTCCTGGCTTTGGTTCCTGCAACGTCAATGATCTGCGCTTGTGGTCAGCGCGCGCATCCCGGGAATTTGGATTGGGTCAATTCAATGAAGGGGATTACATCGGTTCAGTCGAGCAGAAAATCCTGTCCGAAAATATTTCCCGGGTTCTCTATCCCAATGATGCGAGCCAATCCGGGCGTGAATTGCGCCTGAAACAGGAATATTTCTTTGTTTCCGCTTCCCTGCAGGACATCATCGCCTATCATCTGGGTCGCAGTTATCCGATTACGAAACTGCATGAATTTAATGCGATCCAACTCAATGATACCCATCCTGCCATTGCCATCGCCGAACTCATGCGCTTACTTGTCGATGAGCATCGTATTCCATGGCAAAAAGCGTGGGAGATTACTCAAAAAACCTTTGGATATACCAACCATACCTTGATGCCGGAAGCGCTGGAAACCTGGTCCGTGAGCCTCATGACACGGGTTTTACCGCGCCATATGCAAATTATCTATGACATCAACTACCACTTCCTCGCCGAGGTGCGGCATCGTTTTCCAGGAGATAATGCGCTTACAAGCCGGGTTTCACTGATCGAAGAGGCGGATGGTCGCCGAGTACGTATGGCCCATCTCGCCGTTCTCGGTAGTCATCGCGTTAATGGCGTAGCTGAATTACATACCCGCCTACTAAAGGAAACCCTATTTGCAGACTTCTACCGGCTTATGCCGGACAAATTCATCAATATTACTAATGGTGTTACCCCCAGGTTATGGATAAATCAGATCAACCCGGGACTGACTGAAATAATCAGTGGCCATATCGGCAAAGACTGGATTCGTGATTTATCACAGCTGGATAAACTTGAATCCTATGTAGAAAGCGCCGCCTGCCGGGAAGAATTTCGCATGATTAAGCTGGCCAATAAAACCAGACTTGCTAATTATCTATTCCGCACGCTCAATGTACGGGTAGATCCCCGCGCCCTGTTCGATGTCCAGATCAAGCGTATCCATGAGTATAAACGGCAGCTTTTGAATTTGCTGCATGTTATTGCCCTTTACAACCGTATTCGTGATGGCCGCGCAGAAGCTGAGCCCCCTCGCGTCGTATTGTTTGCCGGCAAGGCAGCACCCGCATACACGATGGCCAAGCAGATTATTTGTCTGATCAATGATGTCGCCGATGTGATCAATAATGATCCATCCGTGGGTGATCGTCTAAAATGCCTGTTCGTTCCCAATTATGATGTCAGCTGCGCCTCGATCATCATTCCAGCCGCCGATCTCTCCGAACAGATCTCCACTGCCGGCACCGAAGCCTCGGGAACCGGCAATATGAAACTGGCCCTCAATGGTGCCCTGACCATAGGCACACTCGATGGGGCTAACGTGGAAATCAGAGAAGAGGTCGGGGAAGAGAATATTTTCATCTTCGGCTTGTGTACTGAAGAGGTGCTGGAGATACGGGCACAGGGATATTCTCCCTGGCAATACTACGAATCCAGTGAAGAGTTACGCCGGATTCTGGACATGATCAACAGTGACTTCTTTGCACCCAATGACTCTTCCCGCCACCGGGCGATCTTCGAGAGCCTGATCCACGAAGATCGCTTTCTGGTACTGGCTGATTATGCAGCTTATATTACCGTGCAAAGTGCAGTCGGTCATCTTTACCAGGACACTGAATCATGGGCGCAGAAAGCCATGCTGAATACTGCCCGAATGGGGAAATTCTCCATTGACCGAACGGTCAGCGAATATGCTCAGCAGATATGGCAGGTATATCCCCACGAAATTTCCCACTAACTATAACTCTCATAATAATGACTGCTCTCTGCTAGCGTGGGAGAGCCATACGATAACGGCCCGTTATCCGCATGTGGTGCGCTGAGGTGAACGTGACTTCCGGGTTTCCAATCAGGAACGTTTCATTGCCTCGAAAAACTCTGCATTGGTTTTGGTCTGCTGTAGTCGCCCTAACAGGAATTCCATAGCTTCCAGGTCATCCATGGCATGCAGGAATTTGCGCAAGATCCACATTTTCTGTAACTCTTCAGGATCGGTGAGTAATTCTTCACGGCGAGTTCCGGAACGATTGATGTTAATCGCCGGGTAGACTCGTTTCTCGGCAATGCGGCGATCAAGATGAACTTCCATGTTTCCGGTCCCCTTGAATTCCTCATAGATCACCTCGTCCATCTTGGAACCAGTATCGATCAACGCCGTTGCCAGAATAGTTAGCGAACCTCCTTCTTCCAGATTACGGGCTGCACCAAAAAATCGCTTGGGGCGATGCAAGGCATTGGCATCCACACCACCGGTCAATACCTTTCCTGAAGAAGGCACCACGGTATTGTAGGCGCGCGCCAGGCGGGTGATAGAATCCAGCAGGATAACGACATCACGCTTGTGCTCGACCAGCCGCTTGGCCTTCTCGATCACCATCTCGGCCACTTGTACATGTCGGGCAGCCGGCTCGTCAAAAGTCGAAGCCACCACCTCACCATGCACCATCCGCGCCATCTCCGTAACCTCTTCCGGGCGTTCATCAATCAACAGGACGATGAGATAACTCTCCGGGTAATTGGCAGAAATACTCTGAGCGATATTCTGCAGCATCATGGTCTTGCCTGCCTTGGGTGGTGATACGATCAACCCTCTCTGGCCCTTACCAATCGGTGAAACAATATCGATGATCCGCGCAGTGATATCTTCGGTGCTGCCATTACCGCGTTCCACGCGCATCCTCGACATCGGATGTAAAGGAGTCAGATTTTCGAACAAAATCTTGTTGCGGGTATTTTCCGGTGCTTCAAAGTTGATCTGATCAACTTTCAATAAGGCAAAATAGCGCTCTCCTTCTTTTGGTGGACGAATTTTTCCGGAGATCGTATCTCCTGTGCGGAGATTGAATCGCCTGATCTGACTGGGTGAAACATAAACGTCATCCGGACCCGCCATATAGGAACTGTCTGCCCCTCGCAAAAACCCAAAACCATCCTGTAAAATCTCCAGAACACCATCACCATAAATACTCTCACCATTTTTAGCATGCGCCTTGAGCAAGGTGAATATGATGTCTTGTTTACGCGCCCGGAAAAGTCCCTCGAGATTCATTTCACGAGCAAGCACGAGCAATTCGGAAACCGGTTTCAATTTAAGTTCAGTAAGATTCATGAGATTTCTATTGGATGATTACGGAAGTTGCGGGTAGGATATGGGAGCTATCCAAAATGATAGGATACTTTTGTTATATCTGAAGATCCGGAATTGGCTTGAAGGAAATAAATAATTGCCTGAAGAATTCAGTATGGCTCACATAAAGCGTCCAACCAAAACCAGCGGGCGCTCCTAAAACCATTAAATATTCTGATCTATGAAGGCGGTCAATTGTGCCTTGGATACTGCACCCACCTTGGTCGCCTCAACATCTCCCCCCTTAAACAAGATCAGGGTCGGAATTCCCCGAATACCGTATTTAGGCGGGGTAGCGAGATTCTCATCGATATTCAGCTTGGCCACCTTGAGCCGCCCATCATATTCATTGGCAAGCTGCACCAGCGTAGAAGCGATCATTTTGCAGGGACCACACCATTCCGCCCAAAAATCGACGAGTACAGGGGTTTCGGATTTCAAAACACCTGCTTCAAAAGTCGCATCAGTAACATGAACAATCTTGTCACTCACGATTATGCCTCCGGTTTGTTACCTTAACTAAACTCACCCTGAGATGACACATCCATTTCAGCCGGGAGTTCAGCAAGGAGAGTTGAAAATTTTAATTTTGCCTCTTCAAGAGAGATTATTTCAAGCTAGAATGTGCCTGGATCCAACTAAAATAAATTTGAGTCACTATAATCATTAGCTGCGATTACAGCAAGGAAATAAAATTTTGGACTTTATTCCATCATTGCAAAACTCAAAAGGCCCATTCCGGCGGACTACTCCATAGATACCAGCCACGGCAGTTCATCCAGCAATCTGTTAAGATTTAGGGCAGTCCTAGTGTGAGTGTGAATATTCCCAATACCAAACAATTTAGCAAATTCTAGTGATTGTCGGGTAAGTACCCTTCAGGCGGACCAGTGAAGTGATTCAAAATTTCTGTGGCGGGTAGTCTTCCTGATTTACCGGCACTTTTGACAATGAATAGCCCAACCTTGTAAACATCAAATGATACTAATCCCGGAATGGGTCAGTGACTTTTGATATGGATATCCAGGCATTATTATAGCGGTAAATTATGTTTCACAAACCCATCATGAAAAACATTCGGTAAATATCATGAGTAATTCCCATCTGACCAATATCTCGTTCGATCAATTTTCATTACACCCGAATTTGTTAGCGGGTATCCGAGATTGCGGCTTCATGCAGGCTACACCAATCCAGGCCGCCACTCTACCCCTGGCTTTAGCCGATCTCGACATCGCAGGACAAGCGCAAACCGGGACAGGCAAAACAGCTACTTTTCTGATTACCGCCATGAATCGCTTGTTGCGAAATCCAGCCCAAAACCCCAAACAGGCCGGCAACCCTCGCACTATCATTCTTGCACCCACCCGGGAATTGGCCATCCAGATCCATCGGGACGCCACCCTACTGAACAAATATGCCGGGCTGAGACTGGGGCTGGCTTATGGTGGGGTTGACTATGAAAAACAGCGCCGAGAGCTTCTAAATGGTGTAGATATCCTGATTGGTACTCCGGGCCGGATCATTGATTTCCTCAAACAGCGAATCTTCAGTTTGCACTTCATTGAGGTCATGGTACTAGATGAAGCTGATCGCATGTTCGATCTCGGCTTTATCAAGGATATACGCTATTTACTGCACCATATGCCTGCACCCCAGAAACGTCTTTCCCTGCTGTTTTCCGCTACATTATCCTATCGCGTGATGGAGCTTGCCTATGAATATATGAATAATCCCCAATGCATCCAGATCGACCCCGATCAAGTAACCGTAGAAACCGTCCATGAACGAGTTTTCTTACCTGCCAACACCGAGAAAATCCCTTTATTACTCTATCTACTGAAAAATGAGAATCCTAACCGATGCATCATTTTCACCAACACCAAGCGCGTAGCGGAGTATATCGCAAACTTTTTGGAAACCAACAGGTTTTCCTGCGCAATATTGTCAGGCGATGTCCAGCAACACAGGCGTCAAAGCCTCCTACGAGCATTCAGCGCAGGTGATCGCCCTATTCTGGTAGCAACTGACGTAGCTGCTCGTGGATTACACATCCCCGAGGTCAGTCATGTCATCAACTTCGATCTCCCACAATCTGCTGCAGATTATGTGCATCGCATTGGCAGAACGGCGCGTGCTGGAACACAAGGTGAGGCCATCAGCTTCGCCTGCGAGGATACCGCCTTTTTCTTGCCGGAAATAGAAGCTTATATCGGACATCGAATAGCAGTAAGTCCGATAGACAGAATCGATCTCCCCAAGCCCGTGCAACCCCCCTACGCACCTCGGAAAAGAATGGCTCACAAAAGACAAATTGCTCCAACCAAACGTCATCAGAATCTCGGTCAGCACGGAAAATTACCAAGAAATTAATTAGAAACCCACTAATTCGTATAGAAAAATCATACCCATAACCTAGCCACTCCCCTCTGGGTCTGCCCATCGGGCGGCAGGCATAAATCCGCTGGCCATACCTGCCAAACCTGCCAACTCTCCCGGCAGCAAGGCCCTGAAAGTAGATCTGCATATCGCTGAAGATGATGAAGTCTAACGTGCTGTAGTAGAGTTTAGTTTTAGTCTGACAAAGTCAGGCGGTGCAAAATTACGGAACTTTCTCTACCTATCGCTATGCCCCGCCACAGCCCGAACAGATCATAGCGCCCGGAGGTACCGTCTTGTTTACAGGGCGCGATATCGTCGCTGGCAAGGGCGCCTTCCAGCAGGCGGATCTAGGTGACTATGGCAGTATTTTCGGTATGGGGACCTATTTTGGTGAGGATTGGACCGCCAAATACCTGGTACGTCTTGCGCGGTTGACAGCCATCGCCATCGCCATCGCCATCGCCATCGCCATCGCCATCGCCATCGCCATCG
>CAZUKD010000017.1:0-26535 GCA_964620825.1 uncultured Ectothiorhodospiraceae bacterium | reverse complement strand
ATCTGCGAAATATAATTGATTTGACCACGTTACCCATACAGATTCGTGATGCGCCGCAAAAAGATACGCTATTTCCTCAGCAGCCTCAGTGCGGACAATCCCAGTAAGCCCGAACACGCAGTTCGGGCTTACTGGCTATTGAGAACAACTTGCACCGGGTGCTTGATGTTGCCTTTGATGAAGACCGCAACAGAGTGCACAAAGGCCACAGTACCGCGAATTTTGCGGTGATCAGGCCTATTGCATTGAACCTGATAAAAAGGGAGAAAACCTCAAAGGTCGGTGTGAAAACAAAATACTTAAGGGCGGGCTGGGATAATACCTACTTACTTAGAGTAATCGGTATGGGAATTTAAGCCCGATTGCTCTATCCCATAAGCAAGCGAATCGCATCTATCACCTGACTCACGGATTTACTGTGGCTGCCTTTTTGGATACAGGTTATCCGTACCATGCTCTTTGCACCGCTCGCACCGGAGAAAAGGTCATGCGGTGACACGAGCTTGGTCCGAAGCGCTTAAGGGTTTCAATATGTGACTTTGTGGCGTAACCCTTGTGTTTTGCCAAGCCATACTGAGGGTATAGCTGATGTAGACGTCTCATCTCCCGATCTCTAGCTACCTTGGCCAAGATTGAAGCTGCGCTGATTGATGGAACCACCCTGTCTCCACCGATGATTGCCTCTACCGGGCAACGTAAACCCATAGGAGAGCGATTGCCATCCACCAAAACCTTATCTGGATTGATATGCAGGCAAGCAATCGAGCGTTTCATCGCCAGCAATGCTGCTTGCAATATATTGAATTCCGAGATTTCGCCAATATCGGACCACCCGATCGACCAGGCAATCGCCTGTGCCCGAATTTCAATCGCCAAATACTCTCTTTGAGTTGATGAAAGTTTTTTAGAATCCGCTAATCCGGGTATCAATCGATCCTGCGCAAGAATCACTGCTGCAGCGGTCACTGGCCCTGCCAAGGCTCCCCTTCCTGCCTCATCTACACCGGCTATGAGTTGACTCATTTACGGGAATCCACCAATTGCAAAATCCGCTTAGCCGCCAACTCGTTCCCACCAGCCTTGAGTTGCTTTCGTATTTTTGCAAATGCTAATATCTGTAACTGTCGAGCTTCGTCGTCCATAAATAACTTGCTCAAGGCATCACTCAGGTTTTCTGGAGAAATCTCATTTTGAATGAACTCGGGTACCTTCCTCTCTCCTACCAGGATATTTGGAAGTGAAAAAAATTGTAGTTTGATCATCTTTAACATCTTAAGAATAAAATAAGTAAAGGGGGCTAATCGATAAGCTATCACCATAGGACGATCAAGCAACGCCGCCTCTAATGCTGCAGTTCCCGATGCAAGCAGCACTGTATCTGCCGCAACGAGAACCTGGTGGGAATGCCCATCTATCACTCGCAGATCAAGACCAGGCGCATACTTTTTCCACTGGGCCGCAATCAGGACATGGAGTTTATCGTTGACTGCAGGAGAAATTACTTGTAGTTTTTTAATATTCAATGATAATTGATGTGCCGCCAAAAGAAAATCACGCCCCAGATGATTCACCTCGCTCTCCCTGCTACCAGGCAATAAGGCAAGCACTGGACTATCCTCACTTAATCCTAATTCCTTACGTGCGCGTGATTGAGAGGGGGGGCTCTCAAGGGCATACGCTAATGGATGACCGACATAGGCTGCCGGTATTCGGTAATTTGAATAAATCTCTGTTTCAAATGGAAACAAAGCCAACATCAGATCAACACTGTCTCCTATTTTCCGAATTCGGTATTTTCTCCACGCCCAAATTGTAGGGCTGACATAGTGAACCACCGGAATAGCAGCCGCTTTGAGGCGTCGTTCTAACACTAGATTAAAATCTGGCGCATCGATACCCACAAAAATATCTGGTGGATTCTCAATAAAATATTTTCCAATCTGACTACGAATCTTCAATAATTCGGGTAACCGCCCTAGCACCTCGACCAACCCCATAACCGACAACCGCTCAAATGGCGCCAGCGGTTTGCAACCTGCAGCAATCATACGAGGACCGCCGATACCTTCGATTCGGGTATCTGGATAACGAGATTTAATAGCTGCGATCAGCCCTGACCCTAGTAAATCTCCGGAGGCCTCACCGGCAACCATGGCAATACGAATACTCATTAGCGAATAATACTTCGGCGACTATTTTCCAGAAAATAAATCAATTGGGAAATTTCCGGGGTAGCAATGTCCTGTTTCAGGGTAAGAATGGACTCCTTCAGACCCAGCCCCGAACGATAAAGAATCTTGTAAGCACGGCGCAGGCGGATAATTTGCTCTGGAGTAAAACCATTGCGCCGCAATCCTTCGACATTCAGGCCATGAGGTTCAGCCAAATTTCCGCTTGCTGTGACATATGGCGGAACATCACGATGAACCGCCGCTCCCATCGCAGTGAAAGCATATGCGCCAATCCGTACAAACTGGTGCACTAAAGTAAACCCCCCCAGAACCACGTAATCCTCAACACTGACATGGCCGGCAAGCGTCGCCCCATTGGCGAAAACCGTATGGTTACCCACTACGCAATCATGCGCCAAATGCACATAAGCCATTATCCAGTTGTCATCCCCCAATCGGGTATAACCCAGATCCTGGGTTGTTCCACGATTGAAAGCACAATATTCCCGGATTAGATTGCGATCACCGATAATCAATTCGGTTGCCTCTCCCTTGTACTTTTTATCCTGAGGGGGAGCACCTAACGATACAAACGGTGATATTTGATTATCCTGACCGATATGCGTTGGCCCTTCGATAACAACATGGGCACCAATTTTATTTCCTGTACCTATGGTAACGTCAGGCCCAATAACTGTAAACGGGCCAATCTCTACATTTTTAGCAAGTTCTGCACGCGAATCTATCAATGCAGTCGGATGAATCATGAGTCCAATTCACGCCTGGCACACATTAGCTCGGCACAGGCCGCTATTTCATTCCCCACACGGGCGACACCCTTGAATTTCCACATGTCTCGCTTGACTCGTAGCAATTCTACATGCAACTCTAGCTGGTCTCCTGGCTCGACAGGTTTTTTGAACCGTGCATTATCAATAGATACGAAGAGATACAATAGATCTTCAGAAGGTTTCTCTTCTCTGGTTTTGAACGCCAGCAACCCGGTTGCCTGCGCCAAAGCTTCCAGAATCAAAACGCCGGGCATAACTGGACGCTTTGGGAAATGCCCCTGAAAATAAGGCTCATTATAACTCACATTTTTGATCGCCTTCAGCCATTTCCCCGCTTCAAAATCGACAACCCGATCCACGAGTAAAAAAGGGTATCGATGCGGTAGATAGCGCATAATTTCATCAATATCCATTTTTTTCAAAGTGTTACCCCTGAGTTTTATTGTCTGTTCCCGGGCAACCGGCACGCTGCTGGAGTTTCTGTATTTCACATCTAAGATGCTTTATTTCATCCTCCATTTCATGCAAATGCCGTAATCGCACTGCATTCTTTCGCCATTCCCCTCGGGGTTGCGCGGGCAAACTAGAAGAATACACCCCGGGGCCCGCCAAATTGCCCGCTACCAGGCTCATACCCGTGACATGAACATCGTCCTCAATTACCAGATGCCCGGCAATCCCCACTCCACCACCGATAGTGCATCTTTGCCCAATACTAGCGCTCCCAGCAATCCCAACACATCCCGCAATTGCGCTATCCGCCCCGATATGGACATTGTGGGCAACCTGTATCTGATTATCGAGTTTAACTCCCGATTCTATTACTGTATCATCCAGAGCACCCCGATCAATCGTGGTATTCGCACCTATCTCTACCTGATCTCCAATAATTACGCGTCCCAGCTGGGGTACTTTACGCCATTGGCTACCATCTCTTGCAAATCCAAATCCATCGGCACCAATGACGACACCCGGGTGCAAAAGACAAGAGTGACCGATAAGGCATTCGATGTCCACGAATATCTGCGCGGTCAATCGGGTATCCGATCCAATGCTGACATTGGACTGAATAATACATCCCGGTCCAATCTCGACTCCATCTCCAATGGAGACATGGCTACCAATAACTGAATATGCGCCAATACTGACATTCAATCCACATTGGGCAGTCGGATCTATTATTGCAGTCGGATGAATTCCTTGGGAAGGGAGCTTTCTGGGGCGGAACAACTCAGCTGCCTGTGAAAAAACTAAATGGGGATTTTCGACAATCAATGCCGATACAGGACAGAAATCCAACCACTTCCGCTCTATAACGACGACAGCAGCACAGGTTTTACGTAAGGCGTCAACATGTCTTTCATTCAACATAAACGAAAGATCGGTCGAATGCGCATTTTCAAGCGACGCAACATCATCTACTATTTGATGGTCATCACCATATAGCTCAACATGCAACTGCTTAGCAAGCTTACCCGCTGTCCATTCCATGTCCAAATTACCGTGCGTTCACTGCCCCATTACCCTAGGCGTACCTCTAACGACGAGGGGTGTCCCGATGCTTTCCTGGATCTTTTAACTTTCCAAAATGCTAAGAGTATAAATCCTGAGGTTCGCCTCCAAATCCAAGCCAAGTCACGAAGTTATCGAAATCATGACATTGCTGCATCCCCAACCGTGGCTCAAACTGTAACTGAATAAAACAACACAAACCTTGGTAAGCGCCCTCTCATTAGCCTATTTTGCATCCTCACGATCTTAACAGGAATATCTGCTGATCCTACAAATTACAGCATACTGTCATTTCCCTGATTTCCTTAGAGCTGAAAGAACCTGTGGAGTAATGTTGACTTTTTTAGCAGCATAAATTACGCCATTACTCAACACCATGTCATAACCATTCCTTTTCGCCACCCTGACGATAACGCCATAGATACGTTTCTCAAGTTTTTTCAGTAAGGCGTTTCTTTTTACCGCAAAGGCATTTCTAAATGCTGCCATGTCGTGATTAAATCGGGTAATTTCGCTCCGCAAATGATTTTCTGCCTCTTTCTTTTGGGCTGTCGACATGAAAGCCAAGTCGTGTTGTCGCCTTTTTTCCTTTTTCTGAATTGCTGCACCTTGAGCGGCGAGCGCTTTCTCTTGTACCCCAAATTCTTTTTTCAGCTCATTCCTCGCCACTTTCGCTTGCGGCGCCTTTAGCATGAGTTCTTGCGCATTGATGAAAGCCACTCGGGTTCCTGCAGCAAAAGATGGCGCGGATATAATAGCCAGGCCGATAAATAAGGGTAAAGCCGAAATAATGGTTTTTATTTTCATGGTTCACCTTAAAAGTAAGTACCTATATTGAATTGGAATATTTGTGTTTGATCGCCAAGTTTAGCATTCATGGCCTTGGCAAAGGTAAATGTTAATGGTCCGATAGGTGACAACCATTCAAGACCAACACCCGCAGATGCCCGCAGAGCATTGAGTTGAACATTGCTTACGGAAGCAAAAACGTTGCCCACATCCACAAAAGTGCTCATGCGTACTGAGCCTGAATTGGTCAGAAAAGGTACCGGGAAAATCAATCTGGCCCGCCCCGCGACTTCGATATCACCTCCGGTGGGTTGGCCACTAAGCGGATCTCGCGGGCCCAAGGTATTGATCTTGTAACCAGCTACCGTTCCTATTCCGCCTGCGTAATATTTATCAAAAAAAGGTAAGGTAGAAGTTCCTCCATAACCATTACCATACCCCAATGTGCCACCTAATGAAGCAGTCAACCAGGACTTGATGGGTACGTACTCCTTATTGGTATACCCTAATTTATAATAATGAATCGTGCTTCCAGGCGTCACCAGATAAAGATTGACATTTTGATAATTCCCATGAGTAGGAAAAACTGTGCGATTCCGCGTATCGTGACTATACCCTAATGAAATATCGAATAAATTATATTTATTACCGTTTCGACTGATAAAGCTGGACACTGTTTGCGAAGGTGTCTGGCCCAGAGTAACAGCAATTTGCTGATAGCCGACCCCAACGTTTACGGTATCATACTCAGTCAATGGGATACCAAACCCGATTGAACCACCATAACGGTTGGCCGTATAGTTGATAACGGTTGTATTGGCCGTATTCGTTTTCTCATAATACAAATTGAGACTTCGGCTAACCCCATTGATGGTGTAAAACGGGTTCAAATAGGAAATATTATATAATGTATTTATTTTGCTAGTGTTGATTCCCATGTGCAGCGAGTTTCCCGTACCGAGGAAATTATTGCTACTCACGCTAGTCGCCAGAATCGCCCCCTGGAACTGTGAGTATCCAATACTTGCGGTAAAACTGTTGGATAGGCGCGCCTTGACATAGACATTCAGGTCGACTTGATTGTTGGTTCCAGGAACCCTTTTCGGAGTAATGCTTACCCGCACGATATAGGGCAGTCTCTGAATACGCAGCCTGGAAAGATTGATTTGCTTGATGGAATATAATGAACCTTCCGGTTGTCGCATTTCCCTGCGCAACACAACACTATCAGTACTCTTGTTCCCATAAAAATGAATTTCCCGCACATAAAATTTCCTGCCAGGATCCACAAAAAAAGTTAAATTGATAGTTTTCTGAGCTCTATTTACTTTTGGTATCGGGTTGATATTGGCAAAAGCATAGCCTTTATTTCCATAAAAATTCTGGATTACCTTAATCGAATCAAGTACATGTTTCCGCGAAAACACCTGGCCTGATTTTATTTGTAAAAGCCGCTCTAACGTTGCTCGTGGGGCCAACAGTTCACCGGTCAATTTCACCGATCGCACCCGATACTGATGCCCTTCATGAATGTTCAGGGTGACATACAGGTTTTGTCTGGAGGGAGTCAGCGCTAACTGGGTCGAATCCAGGGCAAAACTAATATGGCCATTATTAAGATAGTCGTTACGTAAAACTTCAACAGATTTTTCCATTCGCGCCAATGAATAATGATTCCTTTTACTCCAGAACGCCCACCAACTCGGTTGGCCAATCGCTAGCTGGCCAAGCAAGTATTTCTCGGGAAAGGTATGATTTCCCGTGATCACAACCTGTTTGATGATGGCGGATTTACCCTCCTCAATGTGAATATCCACATCTACCCGGTTTCTTGGCAATTTCTTGATGCTGGTTTTAATCAGTGCATTATATTTTCCATGCTGATAGTATTGTTCGAGCAGCTGGATCTTCAGTGTATTTAACACCTCCGGATTAAATACCTGGCCTTTGATGATGCCAGATTCCTTCAGGGCCTGTTTCAATTGTTTAGACTTGATCAGCTGATTGCCGGTAAACTGAATAGCGTTGATGACCGGACGCTCATGCACACGGATGACAAGGCTATCTCCTTGCCGATAAAGACTGATGCGATTAAAAAACCCAGGCTTGAACAACGCCTTAATAACTTTTGGTAATTCCGAATAAGCGAAGACCTCACCTCTATGTACCGGCAGATAGGTTAATACTGTACTGACGGGAATCCGCTGCAATCCGAAGATCTCAATCTTGGCTACCCTAAATCCATGATTCGCCTGAACCTGATCCGCTACGCTCGGCAACAAACAAACCAGCACAATCGACCAAAACCCCAGTACCCAACGTATTATTTTTATCATTTTCACTTGAACAGCCTGTAAAAGTCATTATAAACAGCTAACACCATCAAGGCGCCCAGTAAAAGAAAACCAATCTGTTGCCCTAGCATCTGTGTCGATTCAGACAGCGGCCGGCCACGAATCCCCTCGATCAGCAAATAAAGCAGATGACCACCATCCAGCAGGGGAATGGGTAAAAGGTTAAGAATGCCCAAACTGATACTCACTATAGCCAGAAAGCCCAGAAAAGCAGACAATCCTAAAGCTGCGGTTATCCCCGCATACTCCGCAATCGTGATTGGGCCAGTGAGGTTGTGAACCGATGCCTGTCCGACGACCAACCTACCCAGAACCCGGAAGGTCAGGTCAGTCATATTCCAAGTTTTGACAACTCCCTGATATAGAGCCTCGAATGGCGCATAACGAACCAGTACACTCAGCTTTTGACGAACCGAACCGGGCACTGTAGCGCGAATTTCAGCATCAATGAATCCTTCAACTTTACCTTGCTCGATTCTGGATCCGGGGATCACTTGAAGCCTGACAATTTTACCCTCTCGCTGTAGCTTAAAACCCAATGGTTTTCCGGGATTAGACCGGACATCATGAACAAACTCATCAGCTGAGCTAATCGGCTTGCCATTTATAGCCAGAATTTGATCGCCTGGCTTGAGACCGTATCGCTCCGCCATCCCGCCCGGGATAACCTTGGCGATAATCGGGATAGAGGGGCGCCAAATTCGAAGCCCAAACTTTCTTAATACTTTATCGCCTTCGTGCAGCAGGCCCAATCCAGATGTATCCAGTTGATATACACCCTCTCCACCAGTAGGAAGTTTAGCCACAACCCTAACTTGATGTCCTCCCAACCCACCTTCCAGCAAAGCCATTCTTGCCTGTCCCCAACTCTGGATACGCCGACCGTCCACGACAAGAATCAGATCCCCGGTTTGCAATCCGGCTTTGGCTGCCACGCTACTTGGAGTAACTTGGCCAATATAAGGCCGAATACCCTGTACTCCGATCATATACATGCCGGCATACAATAATATAGCCAGCATCAAATTAGCCGCAGGTCCAGCCGCAACAATGACTATCCGCCGCCACACTGGTTTGCGGTTAAATGTCTGATCCAAAAGTTCGGGGGGAACATCACCCTCCCGCTCGTCAAGCATCTTGACGTACCCACCCAATGGGATCGCCGAAATAGCATATTCGGTTCCGCTCTTAGCCTGGTAACACCACAAAGGTCGTCCAAAGCCTAATGAAAACCGCTGCACCCTAACTCCCATACGGCGTGCAACCCAAAAGTGCCCAGATTCATGTACCGTGACCAAGATACTGATCGCAACAATAAAGGCCAACAAACTCCAGAGTATGGTCATGATTAAAAGTGGGCCCCAGATTGCTTTTCAATCCAATTTTTGGCATAAATACGGCTTTTGCGATCCCATTCCAGAATTGTCTCCAGTGAGTCGGCTACTATAGACCCTACCTGCACAAGCGTCTCTTCGATCACTGCCGGAATTGCAGTAAATGCTAAATGCCCGGTAAGAAAAGCCTCTACCGCCACCTCATTTGCCGCATTCAGTACCACTGTCGAAGTCCCACCTTGCCTGAGCGCGTCATAAGCCAAGCGTAAACAGGGAAACCGGGTCATGTCCACAGCCTCGAAATCCAATCGCGCCACTTCAACCAGATTCAATGGTCGCACGCCCGATTCGATACGATCCGGCCAAGCCAGAGCATGTGCAATGGGAGTACGCATATCCGGATAACCCATTTGTGCGAGTACTGAACCATCATCATAAGCGACCATGGAATGAATAACGCTCTGCGGATGAACCACGACTTCTATACGTTCTAGCGGGATATTAAATAACCATCGCGCCTCTATCACCTCCAGACCCTTGTTCATTAGGGTTGCAGAATCAACGGATATCTTACGGCCCATACTCCAGTTAGGATGAGCACACGCTTCATTCGGCGTCACCTCGTTCAGAGACGTCCTAGACCAGGACCGAAACGGGCCTCCCGAAGCTGTCAGCAATATATGTGAAACACCAACGACATCAATGCCTCGCTTGAAATCATTGGGCATACATTGAAAAATTGCATTATGCTCACTGTCGATGGGCAGTAAAGTAGCCCCGTATGCATCCACTTCCTGCATGAATAGAGGTCCGGCCATAACCAGAGCTTCCTTGTTGGCCAAGAGAACCCGCTTGCCAGCGCGCACCGCCGCCAGCGTAGGCAGTAACCCAGCCGCGCCGACAATGGCGGCCATAACCACATCTGCATCCGGAAGCGTGGCAAGCTCCAGTAATCCCGTAGAACCCGATAAGACCTTTGTGTCAAGCCCCGCCTGATCTAACAGAGAGCGTAAATGCGTAGCCAGATTGGTATCCGCAATGGCTGCGTATTCCGGGTAGTGTGTTTTACACACAGCGACGAGACCCTCAACATCCTGATGCGCACTGACGCCTATAATTCTGTAACGGTCTGAATGACGTACGATCACATCCAGAGTACTCGTTCCAATACTCCCCGTTGCACCGAGAATCACTACTCCACATGCATTCATAACACACGTCCCCCAAACAATCCCGCCAGACCCAATAGGAATAATGGTGCTGCCACGAGATGACTATCGATCCGATCCAAAATACCTCCATGCCCCGGTAGCAAACGACCACTATCCTTGGCCCCTACGGCCCGCTTCAAGAAGCTCTCAAATAGATCGCCACCGACCGATGCCAGCACAGTCAACAAGGACAACCCAATAAATGCAAACATAAACAAAAGATGCCCACCACCCCATATCAGAGCGCCTATGATGGCCATGATCAAAGCGGCCACCATTTCACCCACTAGACCTTCCCAGGTTTTGCCCGGACTAAGGCGAGGTGCCAGTTTATGGCGGCCAAACTGTTTACCGACAAAATAAGCGGCCGTATCTCCCAATGAAGCCAGAACAACCAAATAGAACAGCAACCAGGGATCATATCTGTGGATCAGCACCAGAGCGAACCACGCGGGAATCAAGCTGGGAAAAGCTGAGGATATCAAAAACCAACTCTCATGCGAGAGCCACTCACGCAGCCGATATCTACTCAACATAAGCAGCACTCCAACCCACCACCCCGCAGCCATGGCGATGGGCAGCCAGGCCATCTGCAACTTCAAGCTATACCAGGACAGGCCAGCAAGAAAAATAATACCCAGGAGAAACAATCCCTGGGAGAAAAAAGAGCGCCAATCGAGTAATGCAGCCCACTCGCTCGCAGCCAGCAGAATAATCACTAAACTGATTAGTGCAAATAGTGCCGTAGAAAGTCCCAGGATAATATAAATAACCAACCCCGCAAGGATGAAACCAGTTAGCAAGCGTTTTTTATCCATTAACGGAGCCCGGCTGATCCCCGGTCGAACCGTAGCGACGTTGTCGGCGACTGAAATCAGTGATTGCAGCATCAAGATCCTTCTCACCGAAATCAGGCCACAAGGTATCGGTGAAATAAAGTTCAGTGTAGGCCATCTGCCAAAGCAGAAAATTACTGATCCGCCGTTCACCACCGGTACGAATAAATAAATCGGGGTCTCTCAATCCGGCAGTAGAAAAATAGGGTTCCAGTACACTATTGGCAGATCCTTCTGGCGCGATCAATCCACCACTTGCCAGGCATGTCCTGGCATAACGGTGAGCCGCCTGCTCAATATCCCAGCGACCACCATAATTAGCGGCGATAATCAACATCAATGTCATGTTATTCTGCGTCTGTCGCTCCGCCTCCAACATTTCTTCGCGCAAAGCTGCGCTAAACGCACTCCGATCACCGATGAAATGTATCCACACGCCTTGTTCGTCCAGTTTATTGCGCTCGCGACGTAATGCCGAGAGAAACAAGTTCATGAGCATGCTCACTTCATCTTCTGGTCTACACCAGTTTTCGCTACTGAAGGTGAACAAGGTCAGCATCCCCACGCCACGGTGCAAACTTGCCGCGATTACTTTCCGGACAGAAGAGATGCCCCGCCGATGCCCTTCCGTTCGGGGTAAATGCCGAGACCGCGCCCACCGGCCATTGCCATCCATCACAATAGCCACATGTCTGGGAATCACAGAATCCGTTTTTGGCTGAGGCATAAAAATAATCGAGTTACGTGGTTAACAAGCAAGAAATTGAGGGCCATGAGAACAGGTGGAACCCCGGCAACAAATGCGGTCATTCCGCCAGCCTGAAGAAGGGATCCACCAAACGGTTTTGGCGCTGCGTTGATAAATTTCCGCGGCAAGTTTTTCCACCCCGATAAATGGTATAAAAATAGCCTGAGAGGCTATCATCGGAAGCCATACCGTACTCATACTTCCATCAGTTCCCGCTCCTTTTGTATCAACAGGCCATCAGCCTTGGTAATATATTGATCCGTCAGTTTTTGAACAGCTTCCTGCGCTCGACGTTCATCGTCTTCAGAAATCTCCTTGTCCTTGACCAGCAACTTCAACATCGAATTGGCATCCCGACGGATATTCCGTATCGCCACACGTCCAGCCTCAGCTTCTTGGCGAACAACACGTACCAAATCTTTGCGCCGCTCCTCGGTCAATGGCGGCATGGGTACTCGAATGACCGTTCCCGCACTGAATGGATTCAATCCCAGATCGGCATTCATAACAGCCTTTTCTATGACGCTGACAAGATTTTTCTCCCATGGCGTTACATTTAGCGTACGTGAATCTTCGATATTAATTTTAGCCACCTGGTTCAATGGCGTTGGCACACCATAATAATCAACCTGAATATGCTCAAGTAAGCTTGGGGTTGCCCGACCGGTCCTGATCTTGGCGAGATCCGATCTCATGGATTCTATGGTTTTGCGCATACGCGACTGCGCATCTTTGCGAATAGCCTCAATCATATTTACCCTCGCTCCACTAGAGTTCCAATTGCCTCACCCAGAATGATTCTGCGCAAATATCCCAGCTCATAGATATTGAACACACGTAAAGGAATGTCATTATCCCGACACAACACCAAGGCCGTGGCATCCATGATGCCTAGTTTCTCATTTAGAGCCTGATCATAAGTCAGTTTTTCGTACCGCCTAGCCTTGGGGTGATTGATGGGATCGGCATCATAAATGCCCTCTACCTTGGTTCCTTTGAGCATGAGATCAGCCTTGATCTCACTGGCGCGCAGGCTGGCCGCCGTATCCGTGGTAAAGAAAGGATTCCCCGTTCCTGCCGTGAACACCACCAGACGCCCTTTTTCCAGGTGGCGTATAGCTCTCCGCAGGATGTAATCTTCGCAGATCTGATTAATCTTGAGTGCCGACATGACTCGGCAATAAGCACCCTGCCGCTCAATGGCATCCTGCATCGCCAAAGCGTTCATCACCGTAGCCAGCATCCCCACCTGATCGGCGGTTACTCGTTCCATACCCGATTTGGCCAGCCCGGCACCACGAAACAGATTGCCGCCCCCGATTACCAACGCAAGCTGAACGCCCATTCTGGAAACCTCAGTCACTTCACCGGCAAGCCGAGTAATCGTTTCCGGATCTATACCGAAATCCTCGCTACCCATCAAAACCTCACCACTTAATTTAAGCAAAACACGGCGAAACCTGGGGCGGGGATAAATTTCAGAATTCATGAGTATCAATCCCTGTCTGAAGAGTTATCAACTGAGGCTCAAGGTGAAGAAACCCCAAAAGGGCTCCTCAATACCCGTTATTCAGGAAGACTTGACTTGAGCCATAACTTCCTCAGCGAAGTCTTCCACTTTCTTTTCAATACCTTCACCCACCTCGAAACGGATAAAGCGCTTGACTTCGGCAACCTTCTTTTTTAGCAGATCACCAACCAACTGATCTGGCTGCTTGACGAACGGCTGTTCCAGTAGGGTAATCTCGCCGATGAATTTCCTGATCCGGCCATTCACCATTTTTTCGATAATAGCTGGCGACTTCCCACTTTCTGCAGCCTGAGCCCCGAAAATCTCCCGTTCTTTGGTAAGTATTTCTTCAGGTACCTGTTCTTTACTGACACACACTGGTCGACTGGCTGCGATATGTATGCAGATATCGTGGGCGAGCTCATCATCGCCGCCTGTCACATCGACCAGCACCCCAATACGTACGCCATGCCGATAATTGCCAATCCGACCCGCTTCACTACGAAACAGCACAAAACGGCGAGCCTGGACATTCTCGCCAACTTTAGAGACCAGCTCCCGCCTGGTATCCTCAATGGTTTTGCCGCCAATCTCTAGATTCATCAACGCATCAAGATCCGCTGGTTCATGCACCAATACCTGCTCGGCAAGCACCGTGGCAAAATGCCCAAAATTTTCATCTTTGCCAACGAAATCGGTTTCACAGTTCACCTCAACCATGCTCGCCTTGCGCCCATCGTCGGAGAGCGCAATAACAACCCGACCTTCGGCTGCCACCCGTCCAGCCTTCCTGACTGCCTTGGCCGCTCCGGATTTGCGCATCGCCTCAATCGCTAATTCGATGTCACCATCGACTTCAATCAATACCTTTTTACATTCCATCATCCCCGCGCTCGTACGCTCGCGAAGTTCTTTCACCTGACTTGCTGTAACCTGCATGAATCCAATCTCCAAATTATGGGGTTCAAACACTTATCCGGAAGGGTGCAAACCGACTGGATCAGGGTACGCTTTCTGCAGACGACGCTTCCTCTATCACCTCGACAAAATCATCCGTCGCTCCGACCCCCGCCCTGGCAGCCAGACGGCCTTCGTTAATCGCGTCCGCCGCCGCAGTCACATAAAGCTGAATGGCACGCATGGCATCATCATTACCCGGAATCACATAATCGATCTTTTCAAGCGAATTATTGGTATCCACGATGCCCACAACAGGAATACCCAGCTTAGATGCCTCATTGACTGCGATTCGCTCATAACCGACATCAACAATAAAGACTGCATCAGGAAGGCGCTCCATGTCTTTAATGCCTCCCAGATTCTTTTCCAGCTTCTCCATTTCACGACGAAGAGTCAGCGCTTCTTTCTTACTGAGACGATCGAGAACACCCTCATTCTCCTGCTCTTCAAGCTCCTTGAGTCTCTTGATGGACTGGCAAACAGTTTTGAAATTGGTCAGCATACCGCCAAGCCAACGTTGGTTGACATAGGGCATCCCACATCTTTCCGCCTCTTCGCGCACGGCATCCCGCGCCGCGCGCTTGGTGCCGGCAAAAAGAACAATGCCATTCCTAGATGCCAGCTTGCCGAGGAAATTTATAGCCTCATTAAACATTGGCAAGGTTTTTTCGAGATTGATGATATGAATGCGATTTCGTTCACCAAAGATGTACTCGGCCATCTTGGGATTCCAATAACGGGTTTGATGTCCAAAATGGACGCCCGCTTCCAACATTTGACGCATGGTCACTTTTGCCATTTCCTACTCCTATACATTTGGGTTGGACCTCCACGCATCCCGCCAATCAACCTTAGCCGAACCGGCTACGCAGGCAATTCCACCCAAAATACAGGCAGGATCGTGAATCCCTGCGCACAGGCACCCCGATAGACGTGTCGATGCGTGTGTGTCTTGATTACCGACCAGCGACACAACCTGACACAGAGCCAGCATCAGTATCGCCTTACAAACCCTGAGTACAATTGCACTCAGGGTCGGCACTTTATACCATAAACTTACTCCGCCAACCAACCACGCAGGTCTTTTATGAACGTCACTATCAAAACCCCTGAGGAAATCGAAAAAATGCGCATAGCCGGCAGGCTTGCGGCCAATGTACTGGATATGATTGCTCCTGATGTCAGCCCGGGGGTCACGACCGACAAACTCGACCGGCTTTGCCATGACTATATTGTCGATACCCAGAAAGCCATACCTGCCCCGCTCAATTACCATGGTTTCCCGCGCTCCATCTGCACCTCAGTTAACCATCAGGTCTGTCACGGCATCCCGAGTTCACGCCGATTGAAGAATGGCGATATCATCAATATCGATATTACCGTTATTAAGGATGGCTATCATGGCGATACCAGCATGATGTTTCATGTTGGCAAGCCGACCGTCGCTGGTCAGCGCGTTTGTGATATCGCGCACAAAGCCCTCTGGATTGGATTGAACTTAGTTGCCCCAGGCGCGCGACTGGGAGATATTGGCCACGCCATTCAAGTCTTTATTGAAGCCCATCACGCGAGCGTGGTGCGAGAATATTGTGGACATGGCATTGGCCGCGGCTTTCACGAGGATCCACAAGTCCTGCATTACGGTAAACCCAACACCGGTCTGGAACTGAAACCGGGAATGACCTTTACGATTGAACCGATGGTGAATAGCGGTAAACCAGGCATAAAAGTCTTGCCGGATCACTGGACAGTCGTTACCCGGGATCACAGCCTGTCGGCCCAATGGGAACATACCATCCTAGTGACTGAAACCGGGCATGAAGTGCTGACCTTACGCAAGGCGGAGTGTGGAGCCCTGGATCAGAGTGTTGCCCGATGACTGCTACAGGTATAAATGAGCTTTTACCATGGCCGGCAAGTATCTTGCCCTGGTTCGATCCCGGTGATGCCTTGCGTGAGCTAGAACAACACTCCAGCCCAGCGGCCACACGCGCCGCGATCACCCATCTCACCGAGGCGCTTGCCAACGCCTTTTCCGCCCAGACGCTCGCAGACGATCTCGTTCATGCACGCGCCGCCTTCACCGACAGAATCCTGAATTGGGCATGGAATCACTCAGAACTGGAAGAAATCGAAGGTTTGTCATTGATCGCGGTAGGTGGTTATGGGCGCGGCGAACTCTTGCCCTGTTCTGATATTGATTTATTGTTATTATCCAGCAATCCTGTTTCTGAAAAGGGTTGCGAAATCATTTCTGAATTCGTTCGCCTGCTCTGGGACATCGGTCTACAGGTTGGCCATAGCGTAAGAACCCTGGAGGAATGCGAACAGATCGCCGCGAAAGATATCTCCATCATCACCAGCCTAATGGAATCCCGCCTGCTTACCGGGAGCCACGCACTCTATTTAGCATTACAGAAGTGTATCGATCCAGATCGAATCTGGCCCAGTCGTGAATTCTTTGCCGCCAAGCTGCTGGAACAGCAAACCCGTTATCGAAAATTCGGAGATACTGCCTACCGCCTGGAACCCAATATCAAGGAAGGACCGGGAGGACTGCGAGATATACAGATGGTCGGATGGGTGAGCAAAAGGCATCTTCGTCTCCATCGATTAAGTGAACTGGTACAACACGGCTTCCTGACCCCGGAGGAATACGTAGAGCTCAAACAGGGACAGTCCTATTTATGGCGGATTCGATTCGCCCTCCACTCATTGGCCGGGCGCGCCGAGGAGCGCCTGTTGTTCGATCACCAGCGCGCGATCGCAGAACTTTTTGGCTACCACGACAAAGGCGCCAACCTCGCCGTGGAACAGTTCATGCAATCTTATTACCGCACTGTCATGGGCCTTGAACGCCTCAATGAAATCCTGCTGCAACACTACCGTGAAGCTATTCTCGAATCTGGAGAACCCACGCCTCCAGTAATTTTGAATAAGCGATTCCAGTGCCTTGGTGGATATATCGAAGTCCGCAACCCGGATATTTTTCAGGAACAACCTCCTGCAATTTTTGAAATCCTGCTGCTAATTGAAAACAATCCTGATATCAAGGGCGTCCGTGCCTCCACAATTCGCAGGTTGCGCCAGGCCCACAACTTAATTAACGAACACTTTCGCCAGAATCCAGTCTGCAACCACCTCTTTATGGAAATCCTTCGCCAACCCCACGGGGTAACGGCGCAACTGCGGCGCATGAACCGCTACGGTATCTTGCCCGCTTATATTCCTGCCTTTGATAACATCGTCGGACGCATGCAATATGATCTCTTCCATGCGTACACCGTTGATGAACATACCCTCCGGGTCGTGCGCAACCTTCGCCGCCTGAGTACCTCAAAGGGCCAGCGAGAACTCCCCTTTTGTGCCAGGCTTTTTGCTCAAATCCCCGCCCCGGAACTCCTTTATCTGGCCGCTCTGTTCCATGATATCGCCAAGGGGCGCGGCGGGGATCATTCCACGTTGGGTGCAGCAGATGCCGAAGCGTTCTGCCGCCAACATGGGCTTTCGCCCACAGATACCGCCCTGGTCAGCTGGCTGGTATGCAATCACCTCATCTTGTCGATGACTGCTCAACGCAAAGATATCAGCGACCCCGAGATTGTGCGTGAATTCGCCCGTCAGGTCACCTCGCGCAAGTATCTGGATCATCTGTTTCTGCTAACTGTGGCGGATATTCGTGGCACCAATCCAACCTTATGGAACTCATGGCGCCAATCCCTACTGATTGAACTGTATCAAGCCACTGGAAAAATGCTTGATCAGGGCCTGCGATACCGTTCCGATGGATGCGCACTCATCACCCAAATACAGAATGACGCACTGCAGTTACTGCACCAACGACAGATTTTACAGAAAAGTGCTGTGCCGCCCTGGGAAGATCTTAGCGAGGATTATTTTCTCCTCCATTCCCCTGATGAAATCGCCTGGCATACGGCCAATATTCTTGAAGGTGAAAACGACCTTCCTATTGTGCGTGTACGCTCGGAAACGCCACGGGGGGGTTCTGAAATTTTTGTTTTTTCTGAGGAGTTACCTTATCTATTCGCGCACATTGCCAACACCCTTGATCGTCTCGGCCTTAATATCGTAAGCGCACGCATCACCTCTACCCGTCATGGCAAGGTGCTAGATAGCTTCATGGTCCTGGAAAGTGATGGCGTATCCATACAGGAATTATTCCGTATTCAGGAAATTACTAATAACCTGATGCGTGTTCTCACCCAGGCTGAGCAACCACCCGTCGCTATTCGACGCCGCCAGCCCAGGCGTTTGCGGCATTTCGACGAACCCCCTGAGATCTACTTCCGCCAGGATGATTCTACGCACTGGACCTCTCTCCACCTGATTGCCACGGATCGGCCGGGATTGCTGGCCACGGTGGCCAACGTACTGATGGATCATCATATCGTCATCCATAGTGCTAAGATCGCAACCCTTGGTGCACAGGTAGACGACACTTTTTACATTACCGACAAAATAGGCCAATCCATCCCGGACGAGCGCCACCAACAACGAGTGTGCCGGGACTTGCTCGCCGCGCTGAATGACTCGATTCAGATGCCCGCCAATGGCTAACCCTGCAACGGAACACAACACGCTTCCATCGAGGGACTTTAGAGTCATCGCATTGCAGGCTAGGATATACTGCAAGGCTATGCAAAAATTCGTATCCTTATGAATCCCTATCTGGAAAAACTTAAGCCTTATCCATTTGAACGCCTTGCAACACTGCTAGACGGGGTTGAACCTGTTCTCATCCCACCAATTGCCTTTTCGATTGGAGAACCCAAACAACCCACTCCGACCTTTATCCGTGAAGCATTGCTCGAGCACCTCCATGAACTGGCCGTTTATCCCTCTACTCGCGGCAAATTAGAACTGCGTGAAGCCATTGGCCACTGGCTGGAACGACGATTCCAGCTGCTCCCAGGGAGACTCGACCCAAAACGGCATATTTTACCGGTTAACGGTACCCGCGAAGCCTTATTTGCCGTCGCGCAATCGATGCTGAGGCCAGGAGATGTGGTCCTCATACCCAATCCCTTTTATCAAATCTACGAAGGTGCCGCGCTACTGGCAGGAGCCGAGCCTGTCTATCTCGACTGCACACCAGAGAACGGCTTCTTACCAGACCTTGATATCATCGACGAAATAACCTGGAAATGCTGCCAATTGATGTATCTCTGCACACCCGGCAATCCGACTGGCGCGGCAGCCTCGGAGGTGTGGCTTGCAAAGCTTATCGAACTGGCCCAGCGCTATGATTTCATCATTGCCTGCGATGAATGCTATGCTGATATCTACCTTGATGAAGCCAACCCGCCAGCCGGGCTGCTGGGTGCCTGCGAGCGTATGGGACATCGGGATTTCAAGAACTGTATGGTCTTTCACAGTCTTTCAAAACGCTCCAATGCACCCGGTTTACGATCTGGTTTCGTGGCCGGGGACGCGCGTCTTATTCAGTCTTTTTTCCGCTATCGTATTTATCATGGTTGCGCCATGCCACCCCATACTCAAAGCGCCAGCATCAAGGCCTGGGATGATGACGTGCATGCACTTACCAACCGTGAGGCCTATCGGCAAAAGTTTACCGCCGTACTCGATATTCTGGGGCCGGTTCTTGACGTTCAACCTCCAGCCGGAGGCTTTTACCTGTGGGCAAAGACACCCATCGACGATACCGAATTTACCCGCAGCCTTTACGCCAGACAAAATGTGACCGTACTTCCTGGTCAATATCTTTCGCGTCGCCATGCCGGTCATGATCCGGGGAAAGACTGGATTCGTATCGCATTGGTCGCGACCCAGGACGAATGCATCGAGGGTGCACACCGCATCCACCAATTCTTGGAATCTTTATAACGGGGCAACGACTCATGAATGAACTCAAATCTCTCATTGAAAAAGCTTTTGAGCAGCGCGGTGAAATAACTCCACGTAATGTCGACACCCACATCAAGGACGCTGTCTTGCAAGCCATTGACCTGCTCGACACAGGCAAGCTGCGGGTGGCAGAAAAGTGGAATGGGCGCTGGATCGTCAATGAATGGCTGAAAAAAGCCGTACTGCTTGCCTTCCGGATCTGGGATAACGCCTTTATCAAGGGCGGATTCACCAACTATTATGACAAAGTACCTTCGAAATATGCCGATTATAACTCCCGCGCTTTTCGTGAAGACAGTGTGCGCATTGTGCCTCCAGCTACCGCCAGGCGGGGTGCGTATCTTGCCCCTGACGTTGTGCTCATGCCATCCTATATCAATATCGGCGCGTATGTGGGTAGCGGCACCATGGTAGACACCTGGGCCACCGTCGGCTCATGCGCTCAGATCGGAAAAAATGTTCACCTCTCGGGCGGCGTCGGTATCGGTGGCGTCCTCGAACCTCTGCAAGCAGCCCCAACGATTATCGAGGACAATTGCTTTATCGGTGCTCGTTCGGAAATCGTAGAGGGAGTGATCGTCGAAGAAGGAGCCGTTATCTCCATGGGGGTATACATTGGCCAGAGCACAAAAATCTATGATCGTGAAAGCGGCGAGATCCTGTATGGTCACATACCCACCGGCGCTGTGGTCGTCCCCGGAAACCTTCCCTCGAAGGATGGAACATACAGCCTCTATTGTGCCGTTATCGTCAAGCGTGTGGACGACAAAACCCGGTCCAAAGTCGGTATCAATGAACTGTTGCGATCCATCTAGCATTCAATCACGGCGGAACAGGATTGATTATGCGTAAAGTTTTTCGCCTACTGGGTAATATCCTTTGGTTACTTCTTGGTGGACTGCCCATGGTGCTGGCTTGGTGGATCGCCGCTCTACTGATGATTATTACCATCGTCGGCATTCCCTGGGCGCGCGCCGCTTTCCTGATCGGACGGTTCACGCTATGGCCATTCGGATACCGAATTACCGATCGTTACGAACTTTTTGGGAAAAAGAATATCGGCACCGGGCCGTTGGGACTGATCGGGAATATCATCTGGTTCCTGCTGGCCGGCCTATGGCTAGCCATAGGCCACCTCGTTTCGGCTTTAGCCTGCTTCATTACCATCATTGGTATTCCCTTCGGCCTTCAACATCTGAAACTGGCAGAGTTATCCTTATTTCCTATCGGCAAAACTATTGTCCCCATTAATAACCCATGATCTCGATTCTTTACGGTATTCCTAATTGTGACTCCGTTCGCCAAGCCCGGAAATGGCTCGATGGACACAGCATTCCCTATCGCTTCCATGATTTTCGCAGGGATGGTTTAACTGAGCGGGAGCTGGAACATTGGCTCAATACCTTGAACCTGGAAGAATTGGTGAATCGGCGCAGTATGAGCTGGGGCAAATTGGATACTGACCAGCGCAACATGCTCAGCCGGGGAATCTCGAAAAATACCATTACAATTCTGCTTCAGCACCCGACTCTGATCAAGCGGCCTTTACTCGAATGGAAAGAAGGGATACTGATCGGATTCAATGCCAAAAAATATCAGCAACTCATCTGGAGTAAAAATGAACCCCTCTGACTCGGATACCATCTTCCTAGCGGCCGGACTTATCCGTAGACCTTCGATTACCCCGGCAGATACAGGTTGTCAAACCTTGATCGCCGATCGCCTGAAGATCCTTGGCTTCGCCCACGAACTCATGCCTGTTGCCGAAGTAACCAATAGCTGGTTTCGCCGGGGCCTGGAATCTCCACTGTTCGTATTCGCTGGACACACTGATGTGGTGCCACCCGGGCCTGAAAATCAATGGCGATTTCCACCCTTTGAACCAACGCTGGAGGATGGGAGGCTTTATGGTCGTGGCGCGTCCGACATGAAAGGTGGTATCGCTGCATTCATAACGGCTTGCGAACGATTCATCGCCCACCATCCAAACCACCGTGGCTCTATTGCCCTGCTCATTACCAGTGACGAAGAAGGTCCGGCACTCAATGGGACTCGTGCCGTGGTAGAAACTCTGGCCAATCGTCATGAAAGAATCGATTGGTGCCTCATTGGCGAACCCACCAGCAGTCAGCTCATAGCCGACACTATCAAAAATGGCCGTCGGGGATCCTTATCCGGAATGCTCCGGATTATTGGAAAACAGGGGCATATCGCTTATCCCAACCTGGCTCGTAATCCCATCCACTCGGCGCTACCTGCCCTCATGGCGCTTGTGCAAAAGAAATGGGACAAAGGTAACGCACACTTTCCACCTACAGCTTTTCAAATTTCCAACATTCACTCCGGTACCGGTGCAGGAAACGTAATCCCGGGTAGTATAGATATCAGCTTTAATTTTCGTTTTTCAACGGCGTTGACTGTGGAAAAAATCCAGCAAGAAGTCGTGACGATACTACGCGCGCACCAACTTGAATATGAACTGCAATGGACTCTATCAGGCCAGCCCTTCCTGACACCGGAAGGGCGCTTGGTGCGGGCCGCTCAACAAACTATTCGTAAAATCACCGGGCGTACTGCCGTTCTGTCGACGTCTGGCGGGACCTCCGATGGCCGTTTTATTGCTCCAACAGGCACTGAAGTCATAGAACTCGGCCCAATTAATGCCACCATCCATCAAATAAATGAATATGTCAGCTGTGCAGATCTGAATCAACTCAGCTTGATTTATGAGGGCGTGCTGAAGTACTTGCTGCTTCCGGCTTGAGATTGTGACTTGACAGCTACGTCAAAATCATTTCACGAAGAGGATAAGGTACGGCAGAGGCCAGTCATGAAGCATGATTTGTACTCTGTCCGAAACCTTCTGGCACCGACATCCAACATAACTTCATTGTCTTGCAGCACTTTTCTTTTCCCCCAGCCTGCTGGATATTTAGCCAATCATCTTAAGAATTTTTGCGCAGACGACCTCGGCGATGCTTAGGCTCAGTCATTTTCTGAATTTTCGCTACTTCCTTTGTGCTCCAGTTGCTTATGAACCTGGTGAGTGCCTTCCCCTGCTTCTCAAGTAATTTCAATGCGGCCCTCTCACGTTTTTGAGCCATTTTGAGCGCTTCCTTGAGTTCGTTAAGCTGGAATTCTGCTTTCACTAGCCTGCTACTAAATCGCCCTTCAATCTCTTTTTCCAACTCCATCACTAAGGACATGGTCTTCAGAGGGCGGCCACGGCGTGGTGAATTCATTCCTGTACTCTTTGATGGCCTTCCTCTGCGACGAGGAGCCCCGATAGCTTCTGGATTTTTTCTTGGCCTACCGCGACCCCGTTTTTTTACAACAGTTTGCTCATCTAGCTGGGCTTGTGGCTTGAAAGATTCTACTGATTCGGATAAATCCTCCGGTACTTCATTTGTTTGATCACTCATCATTGACATCCTGCAAATAAAAGATTCATAACACCATACCCCTTTATTAAATTAATAATAACTATTAAATTCTTCCAATACAATATTTTTTAAATTCAACCCCGGCTAAAATTGGGTGGTATAAATGGAATCGAATTAGAATCAATGTACCCGACGCAAACCCAGCAGACCAAAGGTAGTAAATACTATAATAGGTAAACTGGCACTTAAAAATGGCGGTAACCCATAAACCAATCCCAATTGATTACTCAATCGGTTCAGAAAATAGAATCCTAAACCAAGCAAAACACCGACAAACAATCGCTGCCCGGTTCCTCCGCTTCGTAAAGACCCAAACACAAAGGGTAAAGCCAGCATGAGCATGGTCAATGTCGAAATTGGTAGAGTCAAACGCTGCCAGAAAGCTAATTCATAAATTGCTGCATTGAGGTGATTATCCCGAAGATAGTCAATATATTCCATCAAGGACCCAAGGCTCATGGATTCTGGCTGAATATCCAGCAAACCCAGAAGTCGAGGTGGGAACAAATGGTTGATCACCAACTTGCCAAGCTGGGTAGATATTACAGCATTCGATTCTAATCTAGTCTTTACCACGCCCTCTAAAATCCATCGCTGATCGACAAATCGTGCCTGCCTAGCATTAATTACAGAGATTAATTTATCCGCATTCTCTATTTTATAGACACTAACATTACGAAGAACTTGATTTGGTAAAACTCTGGATATATGAATAAAATATTTCCCATTCCGTACCCAGATATTGTGTTCCACAGTCACAAAAGTATTACCTGACTGCATCTGCGCTTGCATCGTATGAGCGGCACGCTCTCCCACCGGGGCCACAAATTCCCCTAGCAGAAAAGCCATCATAACCAATAAAATCCCGGCATAAAGCATTGCCCTGAATATGCGCATCACCGATAATCCCAGCGCACGCATGGCAATCAATTCGCTTTGTGCGGCTAATTTGCCAAGATTCAAAAGCGCACCAACCAAAACCGCGGTAGGAAACAATTCATACAATCTTTTAGGCTCACCATAGAGCGTGTAAATCACAAAATGAATCAGATCCATTCCGCCATGGCCCAATTTCCCGATTTCCCCCAGAAAACTAAAAACCCAATCCAGTATACCCAGTACCAGCAACGCCAACAGGCTTCCCATGATGACCGCACGCATAAGATAGCGATCCAGCCCGCTCATCTCCGCCGATGCCAGAAATTCTGCAAGCAGACGCGCTGCTTCCGCCACCAAAGCACCGATAACACCCCTAATAAAAGTATGTGAGGCCACCACATTCCTAACCACAGTGGAGTTTTTCCTTGAGCCATCCAGGTTTTAGAAAGGATGAGTAAATTGGCATAAATAGCATACAAAAGAATAGCCACCAATAATTGTCCAAACCGGCCTTGACGTAGTTTGGCATGACTGAGTGGTACAGCGAGAAAAGCCAGGATCAACACAGAGATCGGAATAGACAAGCGCCATTCAAATTCTGCCAAATCCGCAGTCTTACCCGATTGCAACAAAGACAGGCTCGATCGGGTATCCAACAGTTCCCCTCTAACTCCACTCGGTAGCATCAGCCTGATTTCATAATGCTGGAACTGAAGTGCCTGAAAGTTCCCGGAACCGGGCTTGCCTACATATCGGGTACCCTGATCCAAACTAAAAATGTCCATCGCTCCATTCGTATTGATTCGCTGAAATCCGCTTTTGGCTATGATAATCGCTGGCTTTTTCGATGCCGTTCGAGAAAAGATAAAAATTTTCTCCAGACGATGCTGTGCGTCCCTGACAACTCCCGCATAACCTATCGCCTGCCCACCCCGCAGATTCAGGAATTCGCCAGATCGCACCAGCGCCATCCCGGCCTGCTGCTGGCCTTCCCGCTGAATGATGTAGCTTTGTTGGGACGCCCACGGATAAGCGAATAGCATCAAACCAAACAGCATCCCAGACATGGGCAGGACAACCCACAAAAGTACTCGCACAAGCGCACCCTGACCAACGCCAGCCACCTGGAAAGCCGTCATTTCACTGTCATGATACAATCGTCCAAACACCAGCAAAATCGCCAGAAACAAAATAACCGGAGAGAGTAGCATTAGAGATTTCAGGCTCTCCACCGCAACCAGTGGGGCAAGAAGATCCACCGGAAGACTTCCATCGATACTCATCTTAAGGATACGCACCAGCGTACCACCAATGATTACTAGACCGAGTACAATGCCGGTGGCAACTTGGGTTTGTAAAATCTCAAAACTCAAATAGCGATCTATAATACGCATGAAAGGCTTCTGCATAGTTTCAATGATTTCCGCTATAGTTTGCCACAGTTTGGAGCATAATTTGATCCAGTCCCTTCACAGAATGAATGAAAATTTGATGGGCAAAAACTAGACTTTTCTCTGTACACAGAGTAACCGCCCCTGCCGACAAGGCGATAGACTGTAAGGATACAAACCGCGCCACATCGACAAACCATGCGATCTAAATCACTATTAGACTTTAGGGAACCTCAAAAAACCTCTTGTTTTGTAAGATAATCGGTTATCTTCGATAGAGGTTAGTTATAATGATCAAGTCGAGCTTATTTATATTTCAAGAAATAAGCCACCTTGCAGCAAGCTACGGAGTATTGGTATCAGCCTTCTAAAATAGCGCCTATTGACATCCTTGAAACCCCATCTGAATTTCCACTATCAGAAGTTCCAAAGATCAAACCACCCTGCGCAACAGGAGTAAAACGAGAGCATTTTAGCGAGGATCAGGCGGTGAACCAAAGCCCAGGGAAATCCTTGGGCAACATGGGATGGGTTATCGGTCTTCTACATCGGAGAAAGCGAACTGGCAGACTTTGCATGATAGTGTATAGAGTCAGCCTTGACGCGATTGGCGTCGATCCAGGTCAGTGTGTAGCTGGTATACTGAAGTTCATGGGGTTGATTACTGGAGTTATTGTCAAAAGTGGTGTTTGACCCGTTGAGTCAAGCGGCGACCTGATC
>CAZUKD010000016.1:0-26671 GCA_964620825.1 uncultured Ectothiorhodospiraceae bacterium | reverse complement strand
TTGCCTCCATGTTGATGATCATCGAAATGACTGGTGGCTACCATCTCATCATGCCCTCGATGCTGGCCGTGGCCATCGCTTTTCTGATGCAGGATTACCTGACACGCCATGCTCGTTATCCAACGCTGTACGAAGCCCAGGTTCCGGCTCCACATGACAGTCCTGCCAATCTGGAGCTGTTTCGCCACGTGGTCGCTGATTATCTGAAAAATAAGCATGTACGGTTGGATAAGAGTGATCTGGATACGATTATTAGTGAGTTGTTGACGGAAGAAAATGATATCCCGATTTTTGGCGGTCGCGAATATCTGGCCGGGATCAAACTACAACCCGGCACAATAGTAGCGGGCAAGGCTATCGTGGACTTGCCCAGGATTGGCGTTCTGGTGGATGATATCGTTCGTGGAGAACAGCATATCGTTCCCGCGGGCCAGACCCGCTTGCAAGTTGGGGATTGGCTAATGGTGGCGGGCAAGCCCGAGGCTATTGCCCAGTTCCGGGAACTAGTCCAGTCACAGGGCTCTTTAGCCGATGAGGGTGTTCCAACTGAAAGTACCCCCTGAGGGTTGGCGGAATCCCTGTTTCCGCTGGGTGCCAGAGATGATGGAGCGACCAACCATGACAATGACTTGCAAGTGTGTTGAGGTTGGGGCAAAAATGTTGAACGAATAGATGGGGGGCGTGTTATGTATGGTGGATTGCAAATCTTGCGCGCCGATATAGCCGGTATGCCGTTGGAATGGGTCGATTACCAACAAGCGGCCAGGCTGTATTATGCCGGCCAGGTAGCCTATAGTTGTGGAACTCAGATTTACACTTTGCGCGGCGGTGTGAATGCCCGCAGCGGACTACGCACCCGTATGGATGTACACGCCATTATCGCGACCATCGGGGTGCAACGCCGCTATACCCATTTTTCGCCGCCTCTCAACAACGAGGCTCTATTTCGCCGGGATGATCATATCTGCATGTATTGTGGCGAATCCTTTTCCGTCAGCGAATTATCACGCGATCATATTCGTCCCTTGAGCCAAGGTGGACGGGATGAATGGACCAATGTGATTGCTGCCTGCAAGCGATGCAATCATCACAAGGCTGGCCGTACTCCAGAGCAGGCCGGGCTGGAACTGCTGGCTGTGCCGTTTACACCTACCCACGCTGAATACGTCTATCTTCAGGGTCGCCGGGTATTAGCCGACCAGATGGATTTTCTGTGCACTCACTTCCCCCGCAGTAGTCCCTTGCGCACCCGGCATGACTGAATGTGCCATTGATTGCGGGATAACTCATGACGCTTGATCTGAATTCTGATCAACCCTCCGCACAACCACAGTTGATCGGCATTCTGCTGGTCAATCTGGGCACACCTCAAGCACCGACACCGCCCGCCCTGCGCCGCTATCTGCGTGAATTTTTATGGGACCCGCGTGTGGTTGAATTCCCCCGCCCGCTTTGGTGGCTCATTCTCAATGGAGTGATCCTCAATCTTCGCCCACGCAAATCGGCGGCAGCCTATGCTAAAATCTGGCAACCGGAAGGGTCCCCCCTGTTGATCTATAGCAGGGCTTTAGTGGGGCGTATCAAATCCATCCTTGAGGCAACCTGGGGAAATCAAATTCAGGTTGCACTCGCCATGCGCTATGGAGAACCCTCTGTGGCTTCAGCACTGGAAACGCTACGCAATAGAGGGATCGATCGTTTACTCGTGTTACCCCTCTATCCCCAGTATTCAGCAACCACCACGGGATCAGTTTTCGATGCGGTGGCAGATGCCCTCAAGTATTGGCGGCGAGTGCCTGCAGTGCATTTTATCAATCATTACCAGGATGATCCCGGCTACATCGCTGCTATGGCGAGACATATCCATAAATATTGGCAGGAATATGGGCGGGAGGAACATTTGCTACTCTCGTTTCATGGTGTACCAAAACGCTATATTCGTGCGGGTGATCCGTATCTGGTGCATTGTCAGGAAACGGTACAAGCGTTGGCGAGAGCCCTTTCCCTTCGGGAAGACGAATGGACGCTCGGTTTTCAGTCCCGCTTCGGGCGGGAAGAATGGCTCAAGCCTTATGTGGCCGGGTTGCTCAAGGACTGGCCACGTCAGGGTATCCGGAATATCGATATATTTTGCCCCGGCTTTGCTGTCGACTGTTTGGAAACTCTCGAAGAAATCGCCATACGAAATAAAGAATTATTTTTGCGTTCCGGGGGAGAGCGCTATACTTACATCCCTGCGTTGAATGATGATCCGGCTCACGCCCAAGCGCTAGCGTCCCTGATCGAACGGTCCTTTTGTGCTTGGTCCAGGGCGGAGCCGGCGGAGTGAAGCGAGATAAATGGGGTTGGCAGCCAATGCCTTGTCCGCCAGGTAATGTATGAGTTTAGTATAGGTATCAATCAGTCCATGCAGCGAAAAAGTGCAATGAGCCAATCTGAGATTGGAGGCTAGCAGAAACGGGTTCACCGAGAGCCTGGATTTCCTGTAATCCCCAACACGGGGTACCCGCAATTCCAAAGTATGACGTAAAAGCGGCATCTAGATCAGCTGATCATGAAGTGAAACAGGGCAAGGTCGAGTGGCTAGCCGTTCGAGCAGATCGCTGGTGTCCTGCTGAAATCTATAGTGCACAAGTGCGCCACTCCCGGGGTTCAGGGTTGGCCAGAAACGATTGCGTGGGTGGGGCAAAATAACAACCGGTCGGAACCTGCTGCAGGCTAGGCTTCAATTGATCTGTGGGCATTTTAGCCGCGCACGCGGATCCAGAGTACATGCCCATTTTCATCGATCGGTCGTTTGGGGATGAGAAAATCACTTTGGTAGAGTATACCAAGGACAAACCGGTTGAGGGTAAAAGACCACCCATGGTCCAGTCCTGTGGTGGCCGTCGCGACCAGCCCCCGAAAGCTGCAACGGCGCGCCTTGCGCAGTACACGCAGACCAGCAAGTTCGGTTTCCATGGAAATATCGGTGATCACGGCGTCGAATTCCACACCCCGATTTTCCAGCAAGCGTATGCCTTCGCCCGCATTGCGAGCCCGTTCGATGTGGGCGCCGCGGGCAGCAAGATCAGCAGTCAAATGTTCAGCATAGAAATTACTGTCATCAACGATCAGAACCCGCTCGAATGTGGGGGAAGCGCCTACATTCGAGCCGTACCAATGTTGGGGAGCTTGCGTGCTCACATTGCCTCCAGAGAATAAAAATGTGTTTTGTACCCCTGATGGCTGGTAGATGTCAAACTTTTACTGAGTGTCGATGGCATCGCGGCATGGCATCGGGTTATCCTTGCCGCCCAGAAATTCACACAAGATGGAATCAATCAGTAAATGGCCCATGATCAACATGACGAAGGCAGGATATTGCGCCCGTGGGAGCGCACCTTTGATCGCGTTCTGACACCATTCGAGGAATTTATCCACCAGCAGACTACCGGTGGAATTCTACTACTGATCACAGCGGTGCTGGCGCTTGTTCTGGCTAACTCTCTATGGGGTGAGGCTTATCGTCATATTCTACAAATTGAAATCGCGATTCATATTGGTCTCTGGCAGCTTAAACTGAGTCTGCATCACTGGATCAATGATGGGTTGATGACCTTATTTTTCTTTTTAGTTGGTCTGGAGATCAAGCGGGAGTTGCTGGTTGGCGAGCTGGCAGATCTGCGTCAGGCAGCCATGCCAGCCATTGCCGCTGTAGGTGGCATGATCGTGCCGGCGATTATTTATGTGCTGATTACCCGGCAGGGAACGTCTGTCCAGGGATGGGGCATTCCCATGGCCACGGATATCGCTTTTGCCGTCAGTGCCCTGGTGATTCTGGGGCGGCGCATCCCGCCTGGTCTGATGACTTTTCTGGTAGCTCTGGCTATTGTCGATGATCTGGGTGCGGTAATCGTTATCGCCGTATTTTATACCGCCCAGGTACACTGGCTGTTACTGGGTGTAGCAACACTTCTATTCGGCTTACTGGTGGTTCTGAATCTTGGCGGTATTCGGAATCCACTCCCTTACTTTATCGTGGGTACATTGCTTTGGCTGGCGATGCTTCAATCCGGGATTCACGCAACGATTGCTGGAGTACTGGTGGCGCTCACTGTGCCCTCACGGCCAGAGTATGACCCGCAACATTTCTCGCATACAGTCGAGAATCTACTCCGGCGTTTCAACGCCAGCCATCGGGAAGATCGCAATATTCTAGCCAATCAGACTCAGTTTTCCCTACTTGAGGCCATCGAACATCAGGCTCAACATGCCGCCACACCATTACAGCGGATCGAACGCCGTTTGCATCATCCTGTCGGCCTGTTGATCATGCCACTATTCGCGTTAGCCAATGCCGGTATCCCCCTGGGATTGACCCAGATCGATCAGGCCCTGCGTTCGCCAATCACCTTTGGTGTAGGAATAGGACTGGTCATCGGCAAGTTGATCGGCATATTTGGCTTTACTTGGCTGGCCGTGCGGCTTGGTGTCGGGCGCTTGCCGGCACACACGGATTTTCGGCATATTTTTGGTATCGGGCTGTTGGCAGGTATCGGCTTTACCATGTCAATATTCATTGCTGAACTTGCATTCACCAATGATTTGCAAGCTATTATCTATGCGAAGACCGGTATTTTACTGGCATCGATCACGGCAGGATTACTTGGCTATCTGTGGCTTCGTTTCGCCACGCAGCCGCTAATAAACTGAAACCATTCAACAAAGGAGGAATTATTATGGCAAAAACCGAATCGACCATGCTGGAGCTGGGTACCACGGCCCCTGATTTCAGCCTCACAGACATCGTCAGCGGCAAGCTGGTTTATTTGCACGATTTCACGAGCAAGCCACTGCTGGTAGCTTTCCTCTCGGTACACTGTCCCTATGTACAGATGATTCGCCATGAGTTTGCCCGTTATGCCCGGGAATATATAGGCAAGGGGATGATTATCGTCGGCATTCAGTCCAATGATATTGGAAATTACCCCGAAGATGGGCCTGAAGGAATGCGCAATGACGCACGGCGTTTCCGCTATCCTTTCCCCTATCTGCTCGATGAGACCCAGGCGGTGGCTAAAGCTTACCGGGCCGCCTGCACCCCCGATTTGTTTTTGTTCGATGCCAATCACAAGCTTTATTATCGTGGCCAGTTCGATGGCGCCCGCCCGGGCAGCGATATTCCGGTTACCGGAGAAAGCTTATGCGAGGCGACCAAGGCGCTGTTAGCCGCCCGCCCGGCACCCGTCGATCAGCGACCAGGTATGGGTTGCAACATTAAGTGGAAACCGGGTAATGAACCGGACTATCTCGGTTGATTGGCGGCATCGATATGCCTGTGCGCAGGGTCCAGGGGGCAGGCATGTTCTGGTCTGCCGCGTTCGAGTTGAATGGTCGCGTGATCGATGTCAAATCGGGATCTCAGCTCCCGGGCTAGTCGTTCAAGAAGGACATCGTCAAGGTAGCTATCCGGTTTGATCAAATGCACACTTAAAGCAGTTTGAGTGGTACTGAGCGCCCAAATATGCAGATCGTGCAGACTTCTAATTCCTGGTATGCTTTCCAGATACTTCCGTACGGCATCCGGATCGATGTCGGGAGGGACTGCATCCAGCATGAGATCTAGTGATTCACGGAATAGATCCCAGGTATTATAAAGAATCACCACCACAATGAGTAGGCCGATGGCTGGATCGATCCAGGTCTGACTGGTAAACAGAACGATCAGACCGGCGACGATGACGCCCAGGGAAACTCCCGCATCTGCGGCCATGTGCAGAAATGCGCCGCGGATATTAATGTCGTGTCGTTGCCCGGACATGAACATCAAGGCTGTCGCCGTGTTGATGATCACACCGATCCCGGCGACCCAGATGACCGTCCATTCCGCCACGGGTTGCGGATGTAACAGGCGACCGACGGATTCCCATACGATGATGCCGCTCACCCCGAATAGTACAACTGCGTTGATCAACGAGGCCATCTGGCTGCTACGGCGCCAGCCGTAGGTGTGGCGTTTGTCGGGATCCACCCGGCTCAGTCTGAGCGCCCCCCACGACAACAGCAATGCGAAAACATCACTGAGATTGTGGCCGGCATCAGCTAGGAGGGCCATAGATCCACTCCAATAGCCGAATAAGGCCTCCACGGCGACGAATCCAGTATTCAGAGCAACGCCGACGGCAAAGGCTCGCGAATAGGATGTTGGCCCAGATTCTACTCCATGATGATGGTGGTGATGACCTCCCATGCTCAGGATTTCCGATCGTCGCGTGGGCGGGCATGGGCGCGGTCGAGCGCGGCGCGGGCAGCCATGGGTAGGATTTCACCAAGGGTCGGGTTAGCCGGCCAACTGCGGGCGAGATCCCCCAATACCAGTCCTGCGGCAATGGCGGTGGATAACGGAGCCAAGGCATCCGCTGTATTTTGTCCGAGTATCCAGCCTCCTCGGATACGCTGCTGTTCGTCCCAGTATAGACAGAAACTGCCGGCGGGATCATCGAGTTGGGCCTTGAGGACAAGTTTGAGTGGTAGCTCGATGGAATGCAGTTTGCCTGCCCGAAGGTCCCCTACCCAGGCAATTTCCGGTTGGCTGTAAACAGCATGAACCAGGGTATCCAGATTAAGTGGAGCGGCTGGAAAACCGAGCGCATGTCGGACTGCGATATGCGCCATGGCTTGTGCACGGTTAGCCAGGAAAGGTTTGCCGGCAACGTCACCTACGAGGTAGAGGCCACTCCTGACCAGTCCATAGTTATCCGGTTTGACATCGGCCCCCAGGTTCAGGGATTCCAGTCCCTGGTTGTTCAGATCGGGCGCACGACCGATGGCGACAAAAACCAGATCGGCAGCATAGCGACTACCCTCATCAGTGATGACCGTAGCCTGATCTTCCGCCCGTTTAATATCCGGTGCGTTAACGGCAGGAACTACACGTACGCCTCGTTCCATCAATATCTTTTCCAGGCGACTCACGGCAGTAGTGGGGAAATCAGGGAGAATACCGGTCTTGCCAGGTATCCAGATGACATCGGCTCCCAGGACATTGAATAGATAGGCCATTTCGGTTCCGGTTGGACCGCCACCGATGACGACGACCCGTTTAGGGAGCCAATCCAGACGAGTGAGTAAGCGGGGAGCAATAACTCGTTTAGCGTCCGGCTTGAGTGATGGCGGGAAACGCGGTTCCGAGCCGCTAGCTAGAATAATGGCCCGGGCGCACAGTTTTCGCTCATCTCCCAACAATTCGACTTCCTGGTTAGCGGTGATACGGGCTCGCTGCTGAATGATTTCCACCCCGGCCGATGCAAGCATTTCCCGCTGGGCGGCAATCCAATATTCCTGGACTGTTTTTATGCGTGCGAGGATCTCAGATACATCGCGACCGGCGTAGGCTTCATGCAGCCAGACCTTGCTGGGCAGCAAGCTGCCATGGGTGGCGCGCCCACCCAGTGAGCCCTGATGAATCAGGATGGTTTCCGCGCCTAGGCGGGCGCCGGTCAGTGCAGCTTCTATGCCAGCGGAACCCCCGCCGATGACGATGAGATCAGGATTCAAGTTTTGTCCTTGAGAGTTTATGACGGGCTGCTTATGTTAAGTGTTTTTAGATGTAGTGTAAATGGCGTCAGCGGGTATCTACCTCGCCGGGGTTTTCCAGGCTGAGTAATTCCGCTTCATCATCATAGGCAAAGATTTCTGCATAACGGCCCCAGCTGATGACATCATCAAGGATCCGCTCAGCCTCGGTTTCGCTCAGTTTGTCCTCCAGTTCGTTGAGGAATCGCTGGATCGGGGCGCGATGGTTGGGCCGTTCATCCAGGATACTACGGATGTGCGCGGCTAGAGGAACATTTTTGAGTAGCTGGCAGGCAAAAATCTGCTTGCGGGCCTGAGTATCGGCATTGACGAAGTGCAGACCAATCTCGGTCAGCCTAATCTGCTCGCCGTTGACCTGGGTCATGCCCAGCAGCTCCAGTGCTTCCACCAACGGGAACAGATCATCGACGGAAAGTTGCATGTCCTCGGCCAACTCGGAAAGACTAATCTGACGTTTGCCTTCAGTTTTGGTTTCCATGTCGATGGCTTCGATCAGGCCGGCGAGGCGATTGATAGCGGCTCTGGGAAGCCGGTAGGCTATGTCCCTGGTGCTACCGATCGTGTCAAGCTCTTGGCGGCGGGTCATAGTGGCGTAGATCTGTTCTACCAGGTTACGGAATTCGGGTGCCTGCCGATTGCGTGGATGTGGCAGATGAACTAGAATTTCTGCCGCTACCCGGCCGGGATTGGAAGCAAAAATCACGATACGATTGGCCATTAATACGGCTTCTTCGATATTATGGGAGACCAGCAGAATGGCACGCAGCGAGGTAGAGTCCTCGGCCCATAGATCAAGTAGGTCGGTACGCAGGTTTTCCGCAGTCAGTACGTCGAGTGCGGAAAATGCCTCATCCATGAGCAAGACATCCGGATCAACCACCAACGCCCGGGCGATGCCTACGCGCTGGCGCATACCGCCGGAAAGCTCACGTGGGTAGGCTGATTCGAATCCGTCGAGACCGATCAGATCGATGGCTGCCAATGTACGTTTACGTCTTTCAGCCCTAGCGACGCCGCGTGCCTCCAGTCCCAGTTCCACATTGCCCAGCACGGTCAGCCAGGGAAATAGGGCGAAGCTTTGAAAAACCATCGACAGATTGGGTACTGGGCCAGCGATGGGGTGACCCCGATAGAGCACTTCACCAGCACTAGGTTCTACCAGCCCGGACAAGATGTGTAGTAGGGTCGATTTTCCCGAGCCAGAGCGACCCAGCATGGCCAGGATCTCGCCTTCGTACAGACTCAGATTGACGTCATCGAGAATTCTCAGCTCATCACCATCAGGTGTGCGGAAGCTCTTTTTCACTCCACGCATGCGCATGATTTCTATGCGTTCAATCATGTCGGTTTCCTGAGAGTCTGCGAATCAGTCCAGCCGCCAGCGAGTTTCTGCCAGCCGATAAAGGGGGTGCCAGATCAGCCGGTTGAGGGCGATCACGAATAGTGACATCATGCTGATGCCCAGCGCTACCCGATGCAGGTTACCATGCATCGTGGCTTCAGTAATATAAGCACCGAGGCCGGTGGCGATCAGGGTATGACTGCCCCAACCGACAACTTCAGCAACGATGCTGGCATTCCATGCACCGCCCGAGGCGGTGAGCGCACCGGTCACATAAGACTGGAAAATACCCGGCAAGAGCAAACGCCGGTAGCGGAGCCAGCCGCGCAGTCCGAGAACGCGGGCGACTTCCTTGAGTTCGGTCGGCAAGGCCGCCGCCCCGCCAATAACATTAAAAAGGATATACCACTGGCTACCCAAGATCATCAGTGGGCTAGTCCAGATGTTGACGTTGAGATGAAAGCGCAAGATAAGTACAACGACCAGTGGGAACAACAAATTGGCTGGGAATGCGGCGAGGAATTGGGCCCAAGGTTGTACTTGTTGAGCCAGGCGCGGACGCAGGCCGATCCAAATGCCGACCGGAACCCAGATTAAGCTCGCCAGGAGTACGAGAACGAGAACCCGGGTGGCAGTGATCAGGCCGAGCATAAAGGTATGGTCCACTTCACCCCAACCGAATTCACGCGGGACGATGCGCCAGATCGCAATGATCGCCAGCACGGCGAGCGCCACCAGCAATGCGGTAAAAAGCCTGTCAAGAAAGTAGTTGTTTCGGATTGCGGATCGCTGGATTCGTTTGTGTGCAGGCACCCGGGTACTCAGAAGTACAGTTATCTCCCATAGCCATGCGGGTACATATGCCAGCATACGCAGCAGTCTGGTATGTTGCAGAAAATCCAGAACCCGGGATTCCGGTGGGGATTCCCTGGCAGTAGTATCTAATTTAAATTTGTCTGCCCATGCGATTAACGGGCGAAAGAATAGGCCATCATAAAGTAGGATCACGATCAGCATCATGGCGATGGCCCAGCCTATTGCAGCAAGGTTACGGCCCTGAATTGCCAGCGCGATATAGGAACCGATACCAGGCACCATCACTTGATGGCCGGCGACAGTAATGGCTTCAGCGGCGACGATGAAAAACCAGCCACCGGAAACTGACATCATGGTATTCCATAGCAGGCTTGGCATGGCGTAAGGCAGCTCCAGCCGCCAAAATCTCTGCCAGGCCGGTAATTGATAGGCGGCTGCTGCTTCGTTGAGATCCCTGGGGGTGGTTTTCAGGGAATGGTACAGGCTGAATGTCATGTTCCAGGCCTGGGATGTGAATACTGCGAAAATCACCGCCATCTGTACGCCCCAGAGGCTGCCGGGGAAAAGCGCGATGAAACCACCCACGGTGATCGAAAGGAAACCCAAAATGGGTACAGATTGGAGGATGTCGAGGATGGGAATTAGGATTTTTTCGGCATACCTACTTTTGGCTGCCAGGGTGGCATAACCGAGCGCGAACAGAAAAGAGAATACGAGTGCCGCAGCCATCCGCAGAACGGTATAGAGCGCGTACTTGGGTAGCTCGACCGGTGCGAGGCTGATTGGCAGAGTTTGCCCTGGAGTATAGGGGATGCTCATGCGAGTTGTCGCCCAGCCGATGAGGAAAAACAGACCCAGCACGAGAGGCAGGGCGATCAGATCGCGCCGGTTGAGCAGCGGAGTACGCAATGACAGAGAGGGCAGTTGCAGCATGGTGCAGACTCTCGGGGTATGGGGCGCCTTTATAACCGAGGAGCATTGCTTCGCACAAGCACAGGAATCTAATGTGAATTAGCTGTTGGTCTGGATTTTGAATTCGGTCAATGCATACAGGCGCTGCGCGCGCAATGCTGTGGCTAGCCGAGCACCACTCAAGCCCTGTTCGAGTAGCGGCAAAACCGGTACCGACCGCACCCGTTCCAGTGCTTGGCGCACATAATCAGCCTGGGGATAGTGGCAGTCTTCATAACCTAACCGACCCCGGCAATCAGCCAGGCAGGCGATGAGGATCTCTTCGACACGTAGCGGGCGGCGCCGGGCATCAATGCGCTCGAGGAGTTTGAGCAGTGTATCTGGCCGTAATGCCTGAATTCGATGGATATCACCATGTTCGCGAGCCATGAGATAGGCCAGGTCGTTAAATTCCCTGGGTGTTTTAAGGCGGGCGCAGACTTCTCGCACTAGCCGCGCGCCGCGCTGCTCGTGCCCCGGGTGGGAAGGCCACAGGGATTTGGGCGTAATGCCCTTGCCGAGATCGTGCATCAGTGCGGCGAAACGCACTCGGGGTTCCGGGGAAAGGAGGGTGGCCTGATCCAGCGCGAGCAGTACATGCTCGCCGGTATCAATCTCCGGGTGATACTTGGTTGGCTGGGGAACCCCCCAGAGGTGATCCAGTTCCGGGATCAGATGCGCCAGGGCGCCACAGTCACGCAGGACTTCGATAAACATACGCGGTGCCGGTTCAGCCAGCGCGCGTGAGAATTCCTTCCAGACCCGTTCCGGCACCAGCGCATCGACTTCTCCGGTCTCGACCATCCGGCGCATAAGGGTATGGGTTTCTTCTGCAACCTGGAATCCCAGCGGAGCAAGGCGAGCGGCAAAACGGGCAACCCGCAGGATGCGTACAGGATCTTCTGCAAACGCGGGCGATACATGGCGCAGCAAGCGCTTTTCTAGATCTTGCTGCCCCCCAAAAGGATCGATTAGGATGCCTTCCGGAGTGATTGCCATGGCGTTGATAGTAATATCTCGGCGGTATAGATCTTCCTCCAGCGTCACATCTGGAGTGGCATGGAAGATGAAACCATGATAACCCAATGCAGTTTTGCGCTCAGTTCGGGCTAAGGCGTATTCCTCATGGGTCTGGGGATGCAAGAAGACGGGGAAATCATTGCCCACGGGCCGAAAACCCCTGGCAAGCATGTCCTGGGGTGTACTACTTATGACGACCCAGTCGCGGTCTCCTTCCGGTAGGCCGAGCAGGCGGTCGCGCACCGCACCGCCGACCAGACAGGTGTGAGGTGGTGGTGCGACCTGGCTCATCTCTCATCCGGCAAACGACTGTCGCGCAAGTGTGCCATCCAGTCTTCATAATGGCCATCGCCGAGGTAGGTTGGCGCAACGGATTCCATGGAGACAGGGCAATGAGGTACTTGTGCCGGGCAAATGTTGTCGACTTGTAGCGAGAGGTAATTGTCGCGGGTAAAAGGTTTGCCGGGGGAATGCTCGAGCAAGGCGGCTTCCAGTTGGGATGCCCAGTCCGGCAGATCGAGGATGAGGCGTTTCAGCTTGAGGAGATGGCGCAGGTAAGCGACGATCTCATGGAGGGTATAAGTGCGTGGACCACAGAGGTCGATTCGTTTACCGAAGCTGGCTTTGTTGGTCAGTGCGCCTCGTATGGTATTGGCCACATCGCCGACATAGACAGGCTGGAAGCGGGCTTGGGGACAGGCGAGCGGCAGGATCGGGGTACGTTTTAACAGCATAGCGAAGCGGTTTAAAAAACTGTCACCTGGCCCGAAGATAACCGAGGGGCGAAAGCTGGTAACGAAAAGCGCGTCACCAGCGCCTTCATGCACTAAATTTTCTGCTTCACTCTTGCTGCGTAGATACCGGCTTGGGGCACTTAGGCTGGCTCCTAGCGCGCTCATATGGAGCAGGCGGACAATACCCAGAATACCCAGCTCATGGCAGGCGGTCACGACCTTTTGCGCCAGTTCGACGTGGACATGGTGGAAATCGCTGCCGTGCCGGTTGGAATGAAGGATGCCGACTAAGTTGATGACCGCCTGGCAATCCTGCATGAGATTTTCCAAGGAATGGAGATCGTGGATAGAGGTCTCCAGGATTTCGACGCCAGGCAGGATCATCAGATCGCGATGTCGACAGGCATGACGGGTTGGAATACGCACTCCGTATCCGGCCATCGACAACTGGGCGGTCAGGTGGTGGCCGACGAAACCGGTTCCCCCCAAGATGCAGATTTTCATAATCTTCATGTCTGAATCCCCATTCTTTGCTGAGGGAAGAATTTTAACAGGATGATTGGTCATGTGGAAAAGGCGACCTTGGCGGGATGGCTGGAATCCAAGATCTCATGTCTGCTTGCGGAGAGATTGGCTGCGAGATCCACCAGAGGAGTGGGGAAAGTTACTGGAACACATTCGGGGCAGATGATGGATGGATCTTGATATCAGCCGTTGGGCGCGACATCTGGAATTAATTCATAGTGTGATGCCAGCCGGGCGGCTAGTTTCTCCCATTGGCATGGTTTCTATAAAGTATAATGTCTACCCCGGTGGAAAAATATTTGGCTGATGAATATGCACCGGAATGCCGAAAAGGTTATCGGCATTCCGGTGAAGACTATCGAGCGCTTGGCGCTGGAAATGGCTCATGTGGCCTTCAAGGGATTTATCGAGATTAATATGGAGTGGATCGACTGGGCGGGGTGCAAGCGCGACAAGTTTATTGGGTGACCGGTTTCGATGCATGCCATGCGGAGTATTTCTGCGCATTCCAATGGTTTTCAGGCCCGCCGAGCAATTCATTTACTCCAGATTTTGCTGGGATCGATCAACTGCCCCGGCGGACATATTGCCAAGCCACCCTATCCCAAACAGGTCCCACCTGCAATAAAGTCGGCCAGAGAAATGGCGCCAAATACGCCACTGAAGAGTCCTCCACTGGGTTTCCAGAAAGGGCTGGAGGATCTCGTTACCGACGATCAAGGTAATCCTTTGCGGGTCGACAAGGCTTTTTCCCGGGATGCGCCGATGTCCAACCATGGGCTGATGCATATGGTCATTACCAATGTGGCCAAAGGGGATCTCTACCCTATAGATACGCTGATGTTCTTCGTGGCTAATATGGCCTGGAACTCCGGTATGAATACCCAGGAAATATAGGATCTATTACGAGCCAAGGATAAGAGCGAGGAATATAAGATTCCCTTCTTAGTGGCGTGCGATACCTTCCATTCAGAAATGGTAAATTTTACTGATTTGGTCCTCCCGGATACGACCTATCTGGAACGGTACGATTGTATTTTCATGCAGAATACCGCGATTTCTGCTAGAATTTAGTTCCTTTCTATTTTGTCGATACAAACCATGCCTCAACGAACCGCCCTCGTGGAACGTAAAACGCTGGAAACACACGTTCGTATTCAAATAAATCTGGATGGACTCGGCAAAACCCAGATAGATACCGGCATTCCTTTTCTGGATCACATGCTGGATCAGATTGGCCGGCATGGTCTGATCGATCTTGAAATTTTTGCGCGCGGCGACTTGCCCATCGATGCCCATCATACCGTGGAAGATACCGGCATCACGCTGGGTCAGGCTCTCGGTCAGGCGCTTGGCGACAAGTGTGGTGTTCGCCGTTATGGCCACGCCTACGTTCCTCTAGATGAAGCCTTGTCACGGGTAGTTATTGATCTTTCTGGACGTCCTCACCTCATTGATGAAACTGATTATCACCGAGCGCATATCGGCGATTTTGATGTCGATCTGATTCATGAATTCCTACAGGGATTTGTCAACCACGCCCGCCTGACCCTGCATGTAGATAACATCAGGGGGCGCAACGCACATCATATCGCCGAATCTATCTTTAAGGCGACCGGCCAGGCTCTACGTCAGGCCTGCGAATATGATTCCCGCGCCGTCGGCATTTTGCCTTCGACCAAGGGGATGCTATAACCTTCCATTTCACACTCCTGATTGATAGACATGGCTGAACTCGTCATTATTGATTACGGTATGGGTAATCTTCGCTCCGTTGAAAATGCCCTGCGCAAAGTGGCCCCCAAAACAGATCGCATTATAGTCAGCTCAGAACCTGGCCGAATATTGCACGCCGATCGGATCATTTTCCCCGGTCAGGGAGCCGCGCGCGATTGCATGCACGAGCTACGTAAACGAGGCTTGGAGGCAGCCGTGCGCGAGGTTGCCAGCACCCGTCCATTCCTGGGTATCTGCATGGGTATGCAGATACTGCTTGAGCATAGCGAAGAAAATGGTGGCACCGAGTGTCTTGGTCTATTTAAGGGCCAGGTTCGACATTTCGGGCTACTGCACGATGCTGATAGCAAAACCAGGCTGAAAATCCCCCATATGGGTTGGAATCGGGTTTTCAGAACAAAACCCCATCCACTCTGGGAGGGTATTCCTGATGGGAGCCGTTTCTATTTTGTTCATAGCTATCACGTCACACCAAGTGATCAGGAATGTCGAGTTGCAACAACGAATTATGGTTTTAATTTTTGTTCCGCCATCGCTTGGGATAACGTTTTTGCCCTTCAGTGTCACCCGGAAAAAAGCGCCGAAGTTGGCCTGCGCCTATTCCATAACTTCATTCATTGGGATGGTTCGAGCCTTTGAATTTCAATCAACGGTACTTATCACGAGAGGATCGCCATCATGTTGCTGATACCCGCCATTGACATCAAGGACGGGCATTGTGTTCGGTTGCGCCAGGGGCGCATGGATGACTCGACTACCTATTCGGAAAATCCTCTATCCATGGCGAGTCGATGGGTTTCAGCAGGAGCCAGACGCCTGCATCTAGTCGATCTCGACGGTGCCTTGGCCGGCTTCAGTAAGAATGAAGGCATTATCGAAAATATTATTCGCACCTACCCCGACCTGCCGATCCAGGTGGGCGGAGGTATTCGAGATCAGGATACGGTGCAACGCTATCTCGATGTGGGCGTCCAATATGCGATTCTGGGAACCAAAGCCGTCTCGACCCCCCATTTTATCAACAATTTATGCATGGAGTTTCCGGGTCACATCATGGTTGGCCTGGATACTAAAAATGGCAGGGTAGCCATAGATGGCTGGTCGAAGTTATCCAACCACGATGTAGTAGATCTCGCCAAACGATTCGAAGACGATGGTGTGGCGGCCATCATCTATACTGACATCAACCGGGACGGCATGTTGACCGGACCGAATATCGAGGCCACTGTTCATTTGGCCCAATCTGTGCGAATTCCCATTATTGCGTCTGGAGGGGTTAGCAACCTGACCGACATAGAAGCCTTATGCGCAGTCGAAGAGGAAGGCATCAGCGGGGCCATTATCGGTCGGGCGCTGTATGAAGGTACACTCGATTTCGCCGTGGCACAGAAGCGGGTGCGCGAACTGGCCGGTGGTGGCTGAGTTATGACGCTCGCCAAGCGAATCATACCCTGTCTCGACGTAGACTGCGGACGCGTCGTCAAAGGAGTTCGTTTCGTCGATATCCGTGATGCCGGTGATCCAGTTGAAGTCGCCCGTCGTTATTATGAACAAGGTGCGGACGAAATTACCTTCCTTGATATCACGGCTAGCAGCGAAGCCAGGGAGACTATGGCCGATGTCGTCGAAGCAGTTGCCAAAGAGATTTTTATTCCACTCACCGTAGGTGGCGGTGTGCGCCAACTTGAGGATATTCGTCGCCTCCTGAATGCTGGTGCTGACAAAGTGGCTATCAACACAGCCGCCATCGCCCGGCCCGAGTTCGTTCGCGAAGCCGCAGAACGCCACGGCAATCAGTGCATTATGGTGGCTATCGACGCGAAGCGCATGGAAACTACCAGCCCGACGGAGATTCGCTGGGAAATATTTACTCACGGTGGGCGCCGATCAACCGGTATAGATGCTTTGGATTGGGCTCGGCAGATGGCGTCATTCGGAGCCGGAGAACTTCTGGTTACCAGCATGGATCGCGATGGAACAAAACAGGGTTTTGACCTGGAATTAATGTGGGCCATCAATGAATCGGTCAATATTCCCTTCATTGCTTCAGGTGGCGTCGGCTCACTTGAACACTTAGTGGCCGGCGTGAGGGAAGGCGGTGCTGATGCCGTGCTCGCTGCCAGCATTTTTCATTTTGGTGAATTTACGGTCAAAGAGGCTAAGATATTTATGGCTGGGGAAGGTATCGAAATTAGGCATTGATTAACAATCTGCACCAGACCATCACCCTATTACATGCTTATCCAATATCCAAGAAGATTTTCCCAATCGCCTGCCACCGCCATTTTGCGCTAAAATCCAAATATGATGAAGGGAATAGATGTATATTGGTTGGATGCCATGCAGTGGAATAATGACGGGCTGATCCCTGTCATTACCCAGGAAGCACAAACCGGTGAGATACTGATGCTGGCCTGGATGAACCAGGAAGCATTAAAGGAAACATTGCGCCGTGGAGAAGTCGTGTATTGGTCCAGATCCCGCCAGTGCCTATGGCATAAAGGTACAATATCCGGGCATACGCAAACCGTTAAAGATATCCGTCTGGACTGCGATGGAGATGCTCTCCTGATCAAGGTGCACCAAAATGGTAGCATCGCCTGTCATACTGGGAGATCGAGCTGTTTTTACAGGCAATTGAACCGAAACTCATGGGTTGCTGTCGAACCCGTTATCAAGAACCCGGAAACCATCTATGGAAAGCATTGATATACTCACTGATCTAGCACGCACATTGAAGCAGCGGAAGACCGCGGATTCTGGTAAGTCCTATGTCGCCACTCTTTATGCCCAAGGTCTAGATGGGATTCTAAAGAAAATTGGTGAAGAAGCCACCGAAACGATTATGGCTGCTAAAGACGGTGACTCCAATCAGATTATCCATGAAGTCGCCGACTTATGGTTTCATACGCTTGTATTGATCGTCCACATGGGATTGCAACCAGAAGATATCCTGGCTGAGCTGGAGCGCAGATCAGGCACCTCCGGACTTGAGGAAAAAAGGTGGAGACAGTCCAGGCTTATCCCTGATGGTAATCGTGGGGAGATTGCCTGAAATCCATCAGGCAACAACTTCCGGCAAGATTCTGTATAAGAGGAGAGGTTCTTGTCGTGGCATCCAAAACAGTGCATTCTCGGCATGAGAGAAACCTGATCCAGGAGAACTGACATGATCCCAGGTGTAAATGAATGGCTAATCCTATTACTCGTAGTGGTCTTGGTCTTTGGTACCAAGAAATTGCGCAACATCGGCAGCGATCTCGGCAGCGCAGTCAAAGGCTTTAAAAAATCCATGACTGAAGAAGAATCTGGGGCTGAGGAATTGAAACCCACTGATCGAATTAAGAATGATGCTTCCAGCGGGCAAGTGTTTGATATCAAGACCGAAGAACATGCTAAAGAACAGACTAACAACAAGCATGTCTGAAGCTCTACCTATCGGCTGCAGATTATCGCTCTGACAGCTAAATTACCGGTTTAGAGGTCTCGCATGTTTGACTCGGGTTTTTCCGAGATAGCGCTCATCTTAATTATCGCTCTCATTGTGTTCGGTCCCGAGCGCCTACCGGAACTGGCGCGAAAGGCTGGCTACTGGATCGGGAAATTTAGACGCTACATGGATAGTATGCGCTCAGAAATTGAACGTGAAATTAATGCGGATGAATTGCGTACCCTCCTGAGTAAACAAGAGCATGAAATTAATGAATTGCGAGATATGCTCCAAGATACACGCACCCAAATGCGTGATGAAATGGGCGATATCAACCGGGAACTGGGCATAACAGGCGAAGCCCTGCATAAAAGTTTAAACCCTCCTGCAGAGGGCGATCCTCCCGCCGATATTTCTCCACCTGAACTTCCACCGGTCGAATCTCCGGAGCAGCTGCACTCGAAACATAATTATAAGTCCAAGGATCATGAGCGAAGATCAGAATAAGCAGGAAGAACCGGATCAGCCCGAAGAAAGTGGATCGAACAACGCTTTATCTGGTCTGATGACGCATCTGATCGAGCTACGCAGCCGGTTATTGCGTTCGCTGGCTGCAATCGCGGCCATTTTCGTGGTCTTATCCCCCTTTTCAGATCGGATTTATGGCTGGCTGGCCAAACCTCTTATGGCGCAATTACCAAAAGGCGAGAGTATGATCGCTATTGGCGTGGCATCGCCCTTTCTTATTCCCTTCAAGCTGACTCTGCTGGTAGCAGTCGTTTTGGCTATTCCATTTATCTTGTCCCAAATATGGGCCTTTGTTGCCCCGGGTCTATACGAGCATGAGAAACGTATGGTTTTCCCGCTTCTCGTTTCCAGTACCCTGCTTTTTTATGGCGGCATGGCTTTTGCCTATTTCATTGTTTTTCCGGTTACTTTTAGATTCTTTATGCATACAGCCCCGGCCGGAGTAAAAATGATGACCGACATCAGTGCTTATCTGGATTTCGTCACCAATATGTTTCTCGCTTTTGGCGCCGCATTTGAAGTCCCCGTCGCCATCATCTTATTGACAGCAATGGGTGTAGTCACCCCTAAGAAACTAGTTAAAGCAAGACCTTATATTGTTGTTAGTGCTTTTGTCGTGGCCATGTTCCTGACACCTCCCGATGTGCTATCACAAATCTCACTCGCGGTTCCACTGCTTGTTCTTTTTGAAGTTGGCCTGTTATTCTCAAAAATTGTATATAAGCGCCGGAAGGCTGCGGAAGAAACTGCAGAAGATGAAGATTCTGAAAAAGTCGCCAACGCGGGATCCAGAATGAATGGAAAGCACGGTTCGGACTAAAGCTCCCGCGATACTCCTTGCGCAATTTATCCGACCCGGAATAAAATTCACGATGACTTTCATTCTCTACCCTTTACGCCTCCTCCGGGTTAGCTTTTCTTTCCGGGATTATTATCATCTGCCTATCCAGTAACTTTTCCTGATTCCGTAACTGGCAGATCGACGCTAAGGGTTGACAACATAATGCCGGAATACGCTGATACTCTCCAAGTTGGACATTGCTACGGCGTAAGTTGCAAGTAAACAAGCCGGATTAGCACCTTTAGCTAGCGCCCATCAGCTTTCTGCGGGGTTGTTTATTTTAGAAAATGGGTGTTAGTGTTGCTCTGCACCAACCAATACCAGAAGATATGTGCCTATTAAGTTGGGTTTTCGCACGGGTCGAGCCAGGATTCCCGCACGCAAAAGAATCTGCTCTGATTACCCGTAATTAGAACGTAGTAGAAGTCAGCAACAAACCTCAGTCGCAGGAGCATCGTATGCAAAAGAACAAACTATTCACCCCCATGATCGTAGGCCAGACATGCCTAGCCAACCGGGTATGGATGGCCCCAATGACGCGTTCGCGCGCCGAGAATGATGGGACGCCCACCAGACTCATGGCCGAATATTATGCCCAGCGTGTGGGGGCTGGCCTCATCGTAAGCGAAGCCACGCAGATTTCCCGTCAAGGGCAGGGCTATGCCCGGACCCCGGGAATTCATGCTGATCGCCATATTACCGGCTGGCAACGAGTTACCCAGGCAGTGCATGCGCGTGGCAGCAAGATGGTACTGCAACTCTGGCATGTAGGACGGGTTTCACACCACCTATTGCAACCGGATGGTGGCCAGCCCGTGGCACCTTCTGCGATTCGTGCCGAAAATACGCAGTGTTCTGTCATCCTTCCCGATGGCAACCAGACTCAGCAGCTGGCGGATACGCCGCGTGCCTTGTCGCATAAGGAAATTCCGGGCATCATCATGCAATACGCTGATGCGGCGGCGTGTGCGCTCGAGGCCGGATTCGATCTCATCGAAGTACATGCGGCCAATGGTTACTTACTCAATCAGTTTCTTGATATCAAGGCCAATCAGCGAGAAGGCGAATACGGTGGTTCTCTGGAGAATCGTGCCCGTATTGTTCTCGAAACTATCGAGGCTATTGCTGCCCGTATCGGTATCGAGCGAATTGGAATCCGACTCTCCCCACTCGGGGTCTTCAACGACATGAGTCCCGAAGACAATATTCCCATGAGCTTGTATCTCGCTCATCAACTCGATCAGCGAGGGATCGCCTACCTGCATATCGCTGAACCGGATTGGGCTGGCGGGAAGCCTTTGGACAACGAATTCCGCCGTATGCTCCGTCGCGCTTTTGGTAATGTACTCGTCTTTTGCGGTAATTATGATGTCGCACACGCCGAACACATCCTAGCAGCAAACCTAGCCGATGCCATTGCCTTTGGCCGACCTTTTATTGCCAATCCCGATCTGGTCGAGCGCATGCGCCATAGCTTACCTTTGACTCAATTTGATCCAAATACACTTTATGGTGGTGACGCCCATGGCTATACGGACTACCCGACGCCGAAAACCGACTCAGAATGAGCCTTATTCCCTTAACCTGACGTCAATGAGCCGTTTGCGGCGACAGGATGAAAACTAAGTATCTGCTCCTGCCATCGTTGCAAGACAGGATGCCCGACTTGCATGCGCCCCCACGGCCATGGATAGCTACAAAGGATAGGGTCTCTCGGCAATGAATTGAGGCCTAGTCAACCACCAATAACCCAACCCACCTTAGGATGGAGTCAAATAACTGAAATGACAGGGTAGTAGATAGGGATGGATACTGATTTAAAGGGTAATGATCTCAGGGTATCAGTTGGTAGAGGGTATCAGGATCATGAAAGAAGCGAGACGGCCTGCGGTCACTATGAGTCCATACTCTGATTTTAACATCACGGCGTACCGATCGGTGGGGTTACCGGTAGGCATCCTTCGAAAACCCAGCGCTATCCTGATTGACTATGCATTCATGTGATGTATACCGGATATTCGTAAGGTCCCACCTGATGAAGGGATGAAGGTACTGCTCTTGACCGCCGGGCTTTATGGGGATGTGACTGGTCGTCAACGGCTGTCCTGGCCTTTCCCTTACCAAGCAGTCGAGGGTGCACTTCGACAGCCGAGTGGATTCTTCTGAGCTGAGCCACTGCTCATACTATCTGCAAGCTGCTTCGAAATGTATTTTTGAAGCTCTGATTGACAGATTTCATAAAAATGCTTGCTCAGATACTCCCTGATTGATAAAGTTCCCGGCTTACCTCTTAATCCTGATTGGCTGGTACGAATCCCTATGTTCGGCTTATTATCCAATGATTTATCGATAGACCTCGGCACCGCAAATACTCTCATCTACATGCGCGACAAGGGGATCGTACTCAACGAGCCCTCTGTCGTGGCTATCCGACGTGACCGGGCCGGTGGCTTCAAGTCCCTGGAAGCCGTTGGTCTGGAAGCCAAAAGGATGTTAGGGAGAACTCCGGCCAACATCACCACAATTCGCCCACTCAAGGACGGCGTCATCGCCGATTTCACTACCACTGAAAAGATGCTGCAGTATTTCATCAAGAAAGTACATCAAAATCGCTGGTTTAGACCAAGCCCGAGGGTGGTTGTGTGCGTTCCTTGTGGAGCCACACAGGTCGAGCGGCGCGCTATCCGTGAAGCTGTGACCGGTGCGGGAGCCCGCAAAGTTTATCTGATCGAGGAACCGATGGCAGCTGCCATCGGCGCTGGCATCCCTGTAGATGAACCCCAAGGCGCGATGGTTCTCGATATTGGCGGCGGTACGTCCGAAGTCGCTGTTTTATCACTCAACGGCATCGTTTATTCTGCTTCGGTTCGTATCGGTGGTGACAAATTTGATGAAGCCATCATAAATTATGTTCGCAGAAACTATGGGATGTTAATTGGTGAAGCCACGGCTGAACGTATCAAGTTTGAAATTGGCTCCGCGTATCCTGGCCGTGAACTGCTTGAGGTGGAAGTTCGCGGTCGTAACCTGGCTGAAGGTGTACCGCGCAGCTTCACCCTTAATAGCAACGAAATTCTGGAATCGATGCAAGAAGCTCTCTTTGGCATCGTCGGTGCGGTGAAAACTGCGCTGGAGCAAACTCCACCAGAACTCGGGGCAGACGTGGCAGAACACGGCATCGTATTAACAGGGGGAGGAGCCCTGTTACGTGATTTTGATCGGTTGATCATGGAAGAAACCGGCGCTCCAGTAGTCGTTGCCGAAGATCCTCTGACCTGTGTCGCCAGAGGCGGTGGGCGCGTGCTGGAGCTCATCGACAAGTATGGATCCGACTTTCTGGCGACGGAATAATCCAACTTATTCACAAAGTCTATTTAGTGTAAGGTTACCGATCTTATATCACATCGGAGATTGATAGTCATCAAGCAGCCTCTCTTCGAGATTGGACGCGCGCTGCGCCTGAAACTCCTGTTTCTAGTGCTAATTTCCGTAGCCTTGCTTGCATTGGATCAGCACTTTGCTTTCCTGCGGAAGGCTCGTTACTCCCTGGATTATGTTGTGGCTCCAATTCGCTACTGGGTCGCCCAGCCGGAAAGACTCGGTCAGTGGCTTGGGGAAGAGCTGTCCTCACACCAAAGCCTGATCCACAAAAATCGTTCCCTACGTAAGGAAAATCTTCTGCTCCAAGTAAGGATGCTGAAATACGATGCCCTACAGGCAGAAAATGAATATCTCAAAAAACTGCTGAATGCCACCACTCATCTTCATATCCAAGTCAAAATTGTTCAATTGCTGGCGGTTGACCTTGCACCTTACACCCAGCGGGTTCTGATTAATGAGGGGAAGCGGAGTGGAGCCTATATCGGCCAGCCGGTTCTGGATGCAAATGGCTTACTTGGGCAAATTATCGAAACGGGGCCATACAGCGCTCAGGTTCTATTGATCTCCGATCCGGGTAGCGCAGTACCGGTCATTGATATACGCAGTGGTTTGAGATTGTTGGCTGTCGGTACCGGCCAGTCCGATACTCTGAAATTGCGTAGTGCACCCAATTCGGCAAATATCAGGATCGGCGACCTGCTAGTCACTTCCGGCTTGGGGAGGAGGTTTCTTCCCGACTACCCGGTTTGCCACATAGATGCTATCCAGCGCACGCCAGGCAAACCATTCGCCGACGTCTCCTGCAAACCTGCAGCGGCCTTGGGTCGCTATCGCCAAGTCCTGTTGTTATGGACAACCACAACCCACCAGAAACCCGCCTCTGGCAACCCATCCCGGTTATCAACGCCATGAGTGGCTGGCGCAAGATGCTGGGCGGCCTATGGTTTAGCCTGATTATCGCCATGAGCCTGGATATCCTGGCCCTACCCGCCAGTCTCATTCCATTTCGACCGGACTGGGTTGCCCTGACCGTTATCTACTGGAGCATGGCTCTACCCCAGCGTTTCAGTCTGGTAAGTGCCTGGATCGCCGGTCTGCTACTTGACGAACTAACCGGCACCTTGCTGGGTCAGCACGCTCTGGCACTGACTATTCTTGCTTACATCAGTATCCACTTCTATCAGCGAATGCGCACTTATCCTTTATGGCAACAGGCCCTGGGTGTTGGTCTGATGCTGATTGTGTATCGGCTTCTCATGCTCTGGATCTATGGCATCAGCGGCCATCCGCCCCATACCTGGACTTACTGGCCACCCTTGTTAACCGATATTCTAATCTGGCCCTGGGTCTACCTGCTCCTGCGCGGCATGCGCCGCCGTCTTCAACCCTTGCGGTAAACACGCTTATGTCCCCATTAAATAACACGCCCGCCATTCTGCCACCCGATCAGGATTTATATATTGGCACAGAATCATCGCTGTGCCAGCTTATCGAACAGCTCCGGTCTGCACCCTGGATTGCTATCGATACCGAGTTCCTCCGCGAACGAACTTATCACGCTCGTCTATGCCTCATTCAAATCGCCTCCCCCAACCTTCTGGCCTGCATTGATTCACTTGCCATCGAACAACTGGAACCCTTGCGTGAGCTGATCCAGCTCCCCGGGCAGATCAAGATTCTGCATGCGGCATTTCAGGACCTTGAAATCCTTTATCATCACCTGGGGGCGCTGCCCTCTCGAATATTTGATACCCAAGTCGCCGCTGCCTTTCTCGGGGCAGGTGATCAAACCGGTTATGGCCGACTGGTTTCATCTATGCTGCATATAGACCTCAACAAAGACCAGACACGTACCGACTGGTCACAGCGCCCCCTTACGTCCAAGCAAATCCATTATGCTGGTAATGACGCCCGCTATCTCGGTACCCTCTATTTACGCCAGCGAAAAGCATTGATTGCCCAAGGCCGACTGGGTTGGCTCGAAGAAGATCTCCATCGGCTGACCCAACCTGATAGTTATAAAAATCAGCCTTTTGAGCAATGGCGGCGAATTTGTGGTGCCAATCGTTTGTTCGGTAAACAATTGTGTGCGCTCAGGGCGCTTGCCGCCTGGCGTGAGCAGGAAGCCCAACGCCTGGATCGTCCAAGACGCTGGATTATAGCGGATGATATCATTTTGGGATTGGCATGCCGCATGCCTTGCACAGGAAGCCAGATGAATAACATTCGCGGCATGTCCGGAAAAGTGCTAGAACGATACGGGAAAATCCTATTGAGAATCACGGCTGAGGCCAGCCAAAAACCTATAGATGAGTGCCTCAAACTGTCAAATCACAAAATACTCACAACCGAACAGGAGGCACTTGTGGGCTTACTCATGGCGACACTGCACATTGAAGCGAGTCGTCACAACATCAGTCCATCATTGCTGGCTACTCGTCGGGATTTGGAATCTCTGGTACGGGATGCGCGCGCATCACCCATTATGAAAGGTTGGCGCGGACACCTCATAGGTAATGCGATGCAGAAAATCCTGACTGGCAACTGTGGGTTACGGGTGCAAGCAGGACAACCTCCACGGGAAAGGTAATCCTGAAATATCAAGTCACTTTATTTTTTTCCCGGAGCAAAATAGTAATCTGTCAGAGAGGCCACTTCCGTACTCATCTCCCGGATCAGATGATCGAGACTCACAATCATGTACTCTAAAAGATTCACGGTAATGAATGGCTCCTCGACTCGCATGCGATCATACATTTCGCGTGATAATTTTAACAAACGGGTATGATCCCGTTTGGCCCGCATGCGAGTCAGTCGGGGTTTGTGATCAAAAAATGACATCTCCCCCATGATTTCCCCCTGCCGCCGACGCCCAACATCAACCCCGCTGCTGCCTGATTCATACAGCAACACGACCTCACCCTCAATAACGATGAAAATCGCTTCACCAACTTCGCCAACATCCATGACAATATCACCACGGTTGTAATAAACCTCTTCGGTATATTGCAGGATTTTCTCGACTTCATGTTTGGTCAATGAAGTACACAATCCGTGTACGCTCAGGAATTCAACCAGATCTTCAACTTTTTCCGACATTCGCTAAATCCCCTATAAAAGGCTATATCTGATTAATTATATCCTAGATTCAGCAAACCTCTTGGCAGTTTTATTGCTTATTTGTATCCGTGGACTGCTTGCGCCAATAAACCTTGCTTTGACCCGCAGTCCGGCCCAGTTCGTGTAAAAACAAACAACAGATTAGCCAGACAATTCAAAAAGGTCTGTAAAGCCGGATTCACTTCCTATCAGCGTAGTAACGAGGCGTGGTAGCCATCCAGCAGCCGTTCCAGCCCAGTGCTACAAGCCTTCGTGATCAAATTCTGGCCAGGCAGATTAATTCACCACTTGCCATAAACAGAAGATGCCGGATAGCAAATAAATAGTAGTATCCACAGGCGATCTGCTCGCCACGCCAGGCCCAAGGTACTCTTGAGTTCATCAATATTACTGATTACCGTGAACTACGAACTATGGCAGAATCCTCAAATTTGGCCGAAGCGATATCTCAGATCCACCAAAATACTACGCGAAAGTCCTGGATAGGAAGAGCCTGCATAATACCCTGTATTATAGGCGGTATCCAAAATATTTATACCTGAAAACTGGCCACCCATCGGCACGTGACATCATAACCAATGTTTAGGTTAGGTGTCCAGTCCCGTCTGGTTCGTTGGACGTCCAACAAAGAGTTCAGGTCGATCTTTACGCCAGGTGCGGATCGCTTG
>CAZUKD010000015.1:0-30174 GCA_964620825.1 uncultured Ectothiorhodospiraceae bacterium | reverse complement strand
CAGCCCAACCGTGCCGACGGCCAGGCCGAGCAATATTCCATATTGTTCCAACGCGCTATTCACCCCGGGTATCCTTTCATCTGTTTAGCAGGCTATGTTTCGATGTAACGGTGCTTTATTTGATAATATGATACAAGCCTATTTTGTAAACATTATTCGCTGCATAGCCTGCTAATGGCCAGCGCGCGTCATAGATGATGGAGATAAAACAGATAGAGTTGTTCGAACAGATCCTTGACCTTAACAAGTTTCTTCGAATGGCGCGGGAAAATCCCCCAAAATGGGGGTTTATTATCACTGGCGACATGAAGCCACAGGGCATCATTTTCCATATTCAATATGCACGATAGCTCGAATCGGTAGGTATGGGTGGGATTCCCGCCGCGTAGCACCTCCCGCATGTTCTTTGCGGCGGCGTTGGAGCGCAGTCGCGCCATGTGGGCCTGGTGCGGGACCCAGGGGGGAGGGTTTTCATGATTGCCGCAATCGCCGGCCGCAAAGACGTTTTCCAGGCCCTTGACGCGACCATAGCGGTCGACATCGATGTGCCCGCCTTCCGAGACCGGCAGGCAGGTATGCCGTATCCAATCCGGTGCGGTGATGCCGGGTGTAAACAGCACCAGATCCGCCTTTCGGAGCGTGCCGTCCGGATCGAGCATTCCACTCCTGATGAATGCTTTGGGTTCATAACCGTAGTCGAGGATAATACCGCGTTCGCGCAGGCTGTCGGTTACCATTCCGGTTGCTCCCGGTTCGAGGTCTGGGGAGAAAAGGTGAATTTCAAACTTGTCCCGTACTCCTTTTTCCTTCAGAGCATAATCGAGCAGACAGGCACACTCATACATCTATCCACCACGACCGGCCACAAATCCATCACGTTTATTGAGCTTGAACCCGACATAAACAATACCTTCACTCAACCCTTCCAGTTTGTAGAGGAACGCTTCCATGGCATCCGGTCCGCCACAGGGTGAAAAGGTATATTCTCTGGTTCCGGGGATAGCATCTACGGTGAATGCCGGTCCTATACCAAGGAACAGGGCGTCATTCGTATAAATACCCGCTGTGGTCATCACGGTTCTTCCACCATCTTGCACATCGGTCACCGTGGCATCTATGAAGCGGATGTTCCTGCGCCACAGGAAAGGACGGATATCAATGGTAATATCTGCGGCCATCTTTTTCCCCGTGATGAATTCCGGGATGGCGGGAAAATAGACAAATTGTCCATTGCCGATGACGGTAATCTCGTAGTTGGAGCGCAGTCGGCGAAGGAAAGCAGCGAAGCGTGGAAAGACCGGCAGGGGGAGCAGGTAGCCGATAAAAAATAGGGAAGCGAAGCCGTTTCCGACGATGGTAATCTTTTTCTTTGCCATGCTGGAACTCGCAACCTGGGCCGCCTAGATGATGGTTTAGTGTACAGCATCAAGTCGGCTATTCGCCATCCTATGGAACTCGGTGTATCAGAGTCTGTCAGAATTATCATGATTGTACATTTATTGGTGGCGGGTATCCGGTCTCCTCTTGATGAGTGGTGCCGTACTTATGCTTGGTGGCCTGTCGCCCCGGGGCTGGAAGCCATACTCAGCCATTCTCATGGTGAAGGCCTGCTGGGAGACTCCCTATATTCCGTTAGCGCCTGTTTGTTGGGTTTATCTGCCCCTCAAACTTTGGCAAATTATCGGCTTCTAGGGCAGGGCTATGATTTAGCTGATGAAGTCTGGTTCTGTGCTGATCCAGTACATTTACGTGCGGATGTCAATGCGGCTCTGCTAATAGAGGGTGCGTGTTTGGGTCTTGATATTAAGATGGCTCATCGTCTTCAGGAAGGCTTAAATGATTTTTTTGGCTCGGAAGGATGGTCTTTTCGCGTCACTTCTCCAACGACCTGGTATGCCCGCCCTCCAGAGAGATTCTCCTTGCCAAAATTCGAGAATTTGTCCGCATTGGCTGGGCAAGATATCGGAATCGTGTTGCGCCAGACTCGAACTGATAAAAATTGGAAACGGTTTTATGCCGAATTGCAGATGTGGTTGGTACAAGTATCCACTCCTTTGCTATCAGGGCAGGAGAAGCTTTCCCCGGTGAACTCGCTTTGGTTTTGGGGGGGCACTCCCCTACAGGGAGGGGCGGGATTCGATATGGGAGTGGTTTGCGCTAAGGATCCGGCTATTTGCGGAATGGGGTTGAAATCGGGTATTCCGGTGGAGGAAATTTCTGTACAGGAGCTACTGGAGCAGGGGCGCAATGCCATGGTATGGCTCGATTCATTGCATTTTGGTTCGGCCTATGACGATCTTGATGCGTGGGAGAGTGCTTTGGCCATTCTTGATGAAAACTGGTTCCGGCCGCTGGCGGAGGCATTACATACGGGAAAGGTTAGCGAAGTACACCTTTATGACCAGAGATTTCATTGGGTTAGTCATCGGACATCTCGATGGCGGTTTTGGGAGGGGCAGAAAACTCTGAGTGCAGCGCTTGGGTTAAGCCCAAAATGAGCGGTTATTCACAGGCCCATTTGCGCCGCCGGATTCCAGTGGATATTTCTGATGTGGGGGCAAATCTACACCCACTGCTTCGGCGAGTCTATGCAAACAGGGGGATTCATTCAGCAGCAGAAATCAATCTGTGCTTGCATAGGCTTGCCGATATGCATGGCCTGCAAGGAATGGAAGATGCAGTCGAATTGCTCTGTCGGGCTCTACTGGAGGATTGGCCGATAACAATTGTCGGAGATTACGATGCGGACGGGGCCACCAGTACAGCTTTGGCTGTAGAAGTGTTACGGGCTTTTGGCGTAAAACGAGTGAATTATCTCGTTCCCAATCGGATCAGTCAGGGCTATGGATTGTCCCCGCCACTGTCACGCCAGGCAGCGGCTGCCGGTACGCGCCTCCTGATCACAGTAGACAATGGGATTTCCGCCTACGCAGGGGTTAAGGTTGCGCGGGATCTTGGGCTGAAAGTGCTGGTCACTGACCATCATTTACCCGGCGAAACGCTGCCACTTGCTCATGCTATCGTCAATCCTAACCTCCCGAATTGCCGTTTTCCGAGTAAATCCCTGGCAGGCGTCGGCGTTATTTTCTATGTCATGCTAGCTTTGCGTGCCCGGTTGCGGGAAATCAACTGGTTTGCGAGAACGAATCAAGCTGAGCCGAACCTTGGTAATGTTCTTGATCTCGTAGCGCTTGGTACCGTAGCGGATATGGTGACATTAGATACCAATAACCGGATTCTGGTGGAGCAGGGTTTGCAACGTATGCGCACGAACAGAACCCGCCCCGGAATCCAGTCCTTACTAAGCCTGGCCAGGAAAAGCACGGACCGATTGATGGCCAGCGATCTCGGTTTTGCGGTAGCGCCACGCCTGAATGCTGCGGGGCGGTTGCAGGATATGGGGCTGGGCATCGAATGTCTGTTGACAAGAGATAAGAAGCGGGCAATGTTGTTGGCACAACAACTCGATGAACTTAATCATGAGCGGCGCTCACTGGAACGTGAAACCAAAGGGCAAGCGCTAGCTATCGTTGAAAGTGCATTTGAACGGCTGCAAGGAAATACCGTACCTGCCGCGATCTGCCAATTCGACCCGGATTGGCATGAAGGCATTATCGGTTTGGTTGCGGGACGGCTGAAGGATCATTTTCATCGCCCCACCGCTATTTTTTCCGCTTCCACGCAAGGTGAAATCAAGGGTTCGGTGCGATCCATACCCGGTATCCATATCCGTGATGTACTAGCGGAGATCAACACGCTTTATCCGCATCTGATTAAACGCTTTGGAGGGCATGCCATGGCGGCAGGTTTGGCGATTGACCGGGTAGACTTTGATGAATTCACTGCTGTATTTGCAGCCACTGTAGAGCATCATGCCAATGCAGAAATCATGCAGCCGGTCGTCTGGTCGGATGGTGAGATTGACCCGCAGTATTTATGCCTCATGGGCGCCCAGGCACTGGAAGAGGGCGGTCCCTGGGGGCAAGGCTTTCCAGAACCCCTATTTGATGGTTTGTTTATTATCGCCAATACCCGTGAAGTTGGGCAGCACCATTTGCGCCTGCGATTGGTCGATCCTCGGGACGGCAACAGTCATGAAGCAATGGCTTTCAATTACAAGCAATTACGGCTCTCTACCTTACCTCAATCTGCGCCCAGACGCTTTGCTTTTCGCTTGAGTGTCAATGATTATCGTGGTGTATATAAGTCACAATTAATTATTCAGGGTTATGATTTCGAACTTGCCGAATGAATGAGTATGATCGGCATGAACGGGTTACCCTGAATCAGACAAGGAAAGTAGAAAAAATGGCAATCAACCAAGATATGATGGCCTGATTTACAGCACTGCAATAGCATTCCGCAACCTTTTTCCTGCCGATAGCCGGAGATTAATGACTAAAATGGAAATTCCAGCTAGATGGGATTGTTCTGAAGGAGAATTTATTATGGATATAGAAACTAATCCAATTTATAATCGGATCAATGACTTGAAGGGCCGACTTGAAGCCCTGAGGGGGTATCTTTGACGTTGAGCAAAAGCGGGAACATTTGGAAGAGGTCAACCGGGAGCTTGAAGATCCACAAGTCTGGAATAATTCAGAACGCGCCCAGAATCTGGGTAAGGAACGTGTCCGGCTCGAACATGTGGTTGCGGTTTACGATCGCCTTATCGGCGGGTTGAGCGAGGCATATGAATTGTTGCAACTGGCCGAGGGTGAGGACGACGAGGAAACCATCGCGGTAGTACGTGAGGATATTCGTCATTATGAGCAGGCGGTCTCGGATCTTGAATTTCGGCGCATGTTTTCTGGCGAGATGGATGTGGCGAATACTTTTCTTGATATTCAGTCGGGATCGGGAGGCACAGAAGCGCAGGACTGGGCAGAAATGCTCCTGCGCATGTATTTACGCTGGGGTGAACGGCGAGGGTTCAAAACTGAATTGATCGAAGTATCTCCGGGAGAGGTTGCCGGCATTAAAAGTGCAACGGTTCGTTTTGAGGGTGAATACGCCTATGGCTGGTTGCGCACGGAAACTGGTGTGCATCGATTGGTGCGCAAATCACCTTTCGATTCCGGGAATCGTCGCCATACCTCCTTTGCAGCGGTATTCGTGGCACCGGAAATCAATGATGAAATTGAAATTGATATCAATCCAGCTGATCTGAGAATAGATGTCTATCGAGCAAGCGGCGCGGGTGGACAACATGTCAATCGAACCGAATCGGCTGTCCGCATCACTCATTTACCTACCGGCGCTGTGACCCAGTGCCAGAATGATCGATCCCAGCATAAGAATCGGGCAACCGCAATGAAGCAACTCAAGGCCAAGCTCTATGAGCTGGAATTGCAGAAGCGCGCTGCCGAGCAACAGATTCAGGAAGCCAGCAAGTCAGATATCGGCTGGGGTAGCCAGATTCGCTCTTATGTGCTGGATCAATCGAGAATCAAGGATTTGCGAACAAATATAGAAACGGGGAATACGCAAGCTGTACTTGATGGTGGAATAGATCGATTTATCGAAGCCGCGCTCAAAAGTGGGCTATAACAAATCGAGATAGGCCGCTTAATCAATGCGATACTGCTGCCTTTTATAGTTTTACATGAAGGAATCAATAAGTAACATGAATAATAATAAACAAGATATTGAAAATAAACTCATTCTTCAAAGGCGAGATAAATTACGCCAATTACGGGGTAGGGGAGAGGCTTTCCCCAATGATTTTAAGCGTGACGCCCTAGCTGGTGATTTACATGCTCGATACGATGCCCTGGATACCAAAGAAATTGAAAACCGCCATATCCAGGTCAAAGTGGGTGGACGCATGATGCTCAAACGAGTCATGGGTAAGGCGAGTTTCGCCCAATTACAGGATATGTCCGGTTGGATCCAGCTATATCTGCAACGAGATCGTCTGGGCGATATTTATCAGGAATTCAAAGGTTGGGATGTCGGCGATATTATCGGCGCCGAAGGGGAACTGACAAAGACCCGAACCGGTGAATTGAGTGTACGCGTCGATCATTTACGGTTACTGACCAAGGCGATCCAGCCCTTACCAGAAAAATTTCATGGATTGACGGATCAGGAGGTCCGCTATCGGCAGAGATACCTTGATCTGATCATGAATGAATCCTCACGCCATACTTTCCGATTGCGATCCCGCATTGTTCAGTTCATTCGTAATTTCATGATTGATCGTGGTTTCCTTGAAGTTGAGACACCGATGATGCAGGCCATCCCCGGGGGTGCCACGGCGCGTCCTTTTAAGACCTATCATAATGCACTCGATATACCCTTGTATCTGCGTATTGCTCCTGAGTTATATCTTAAGCGTCTAGTAGTGGGTGGCTTTGAAAGGGTGTTCGAGATTAATCGGAATTTCCGGAATGAAGGGCTTTCGACCCGACATAATCCGGAATTTACCATGTTGGAATTCTATCAGGCATTTGCTGATTATCATGATCTGATGGATCTTACGGAGATACTGTTGCAGCAAATGGCTGGACAATTGCTAGGCTCTACAACACTTGATTATCAAGGCGAAATTATTGATCTCGGCCGTCCTTTTATCCGCTATACGCTGCGTGAGTCTATTTTGCATTTCAATCCCGGAATAATGCCGGAAGATCTGATCGACCTTCCCCGGTTGCGAGGTCTTGCGGAACATTTCAAGATAGAAGTCAAACCTCAATATGGCCCGGGCAAGCTCGAAACCGAAATTTTTGAGAAGACTGTAGAGCAGCGGCTCATTCAGCCCACTTTCATTACAGCTTATCCTACGGAAGTTTCGCCTCTGGCGCGGCGCAATCCGGACAATCATGAGGTCACTGACCGGTTTGAATTTTTTGTCTCTGGCCGAGAGCTGGCTAATGGTTTTTCAGAACTCAATGATTACGAAGATCAGGCGGAGCGTTTTCGCAGGCAGGCTGCCGAGAAAAAGGCCGGTGATGAAGAAGCCATGCATTATGATGCGGATTATATTCGTGCTCTGGAACAGGGCATGCCACCCACAGCAGGAGAGGGGATCGGCATCGATCGACTGGTCATGTTGTTTGCAAATGCGCCTTCCATCCGGGATGTCATCCTGTTTCCCCACATGCGCCCGGAATTAGTTGATAATAACGCTTTATGAACGGATACATCGGATGGGAGACTCCCGACCATGATCTCATTTAGCGTCATCAGTTAATCTTTAGGCATGACGAGTGGATAGGGTGGGGGTTGAATGCTTAATTCTGGCCCCTCGCCTGAAGTCAGATGCAGGGCCTTCCGGGATTCCACGCTATCGATTCGAAGCACAGCCAGCCCTTCATGACCGCCATTGGGGTAAGGACTTGCATTCACGACATAACCCACGATCTGATCCTCTTTCCCTCGTTTGGTGACTATTTCCTGGCCAGACAGGGGGGGGCTGGTAGCCTGGCAGTGAAAACGGTACATACGCCGTTTGAGACTACCGAGATAATGGGTGCGAGCCACAATCTCCTGGCCTGGGTAGCAGCCTTTGGTAAAACTGATCCCACCAATCAGATCCATATTGGCCATTTGGGGTACGAACATTTCACTGGTTTTAAGATCAATATTCGGGATGCCCGCCAGAATATCGAGCAGATCCCAATTATCAGCACCAACGGGCGCGGCATGCACATTTAACCGTTCCCATATCTCTTGTGTGGGTTCGAGTTCACCGTAGATTTCAAAACGAGGGTGAACACCAGCGACCCGTGTCAGGCTGTAATCCGGGGTATTGACCACCTGATTGGCAATATCGGGTAAAGCTTTGCCATGGATTGCCCTCGCCAGTTCGGATTCGATGTCAGAACCGGAACAACCGATGCGAATCAGGGTATCGTCAGTATTTTCCAGAGTGACGCGGGAGCGCAATACATACATGCGCAGTCGTTTGATGGTTGGTTCTACCAGCGCTTGAGGGAGGCGCAGATAGTAGGTCATTCCTCGCTTGAATAGGCGGAAATTGGCAAACATGCGGCCTTTCAGGGTACACAGGCTGCTTAATTGGCTATGTCCTTCATCAACCAGCGACACGTCATTGCCAAATTGGGACTGCAGGAAGGTTTCCGCATCTTCACCATAAGCGGCAATCAAACCCCAATGGGAAAGATCACAAAAGATATTACCCGTTATAGTTATCTGCTTTTCACGTTCAGGATTTCCGAAGCTGGCGACCCGCACGTCATCTTCGAACTCAGCTCCCGCATCGGCGAGAAAAATTCTCCAGTCAGATCTCATACCAAGCTCCACGCATAAGCCAAAGTGTGAAAGTCCTGGCATCTTAGCGCAGGTAGTCGATTCTGTCAGTAGTATCGACCCACTTGAAAGGAATGGAAAACAATAATTTGGCAGAGTAAATGGTGCCGAGAGCGAGAATCGAACTCGCACTCCCTTTCGGAAACCAGATTTTGAGTCTGGCGCGTCTACCAGTTCCGCCATCCCGGCATTGGCCGCATAGTGTACTTGAACCAGAACCATACCCCAAGCGCTGATTGATAGATTCTATCCAATCTGACACAGTATCATTTATAAGGATTGGAGCCGACCGGGAGCTAAAGAAACCATCCCACTATTCTAACGACATGTTTTAGGCAAAAACTTGCTCGGTAACAGCGGAACGACTCCATTGACATGGCCGGATGCGCCAACACATTTCCAACTGATCTGAGGCGTATTCGCCGAGGGATAGAATCCATATTTCGCCGCTCCGCTTCTAGATATAAGAACAAATGATGGCTCTTTGCCAAGACTATTAGGAGATACATTCACATCCCCGGCGTTTGCATAATAGCCCCCCTCCCCATAATTTATAATTTCTTAGTAGGACTAAGACGGTAGCGTTGCCATATGCCTTCTGGCCATGGACATATTGTCCACCTACCCACACGTCGAGGACATATTTACCTGATATGGTTCCCGCCAGTCCCAGCGCTTTGTTACAAGCGGGATCGGGAGTGGCGCGATTAGTATAGCAGACTTTCGGCAATTTATTTCCGTGCACCGAATACCAAACCTCAACGGCACGCTGAGCCGGGGCCGCAAGTGCAAATCCTTCGGCTACCTTGGCCTTGATCACGTAGTCCTGGTAAGCCGGGAGGGCGATGGCAGCCAGAATACCAATGATAGCGATCACGATCATCAGCTCGATCAGCGTAAAGCCTTGTTGTTTTAGTAAAGACATATATATCACTCCGTGATGCCAATCACGCCCGGTAGATTGTCCTTACCTCACACCCCCCACCGAAGCAAATCTGGGAACAAGATCATCAGTAGTAGCCGGGCATTCCTGGTGGCAGGAAACCAATGAGCTTCAATGCTAAAATATTAGCTTTACTCCTTTGCCGTTAATTCGCCTTATGTGTGAAGTCTCTCGGCAATGAATCACCGAGCATCATATAGATGCTCGGTGATTCCTGCTTCAACGAAGTAGCTTGAATTCTCTTTATAGAAAACACAGAGGCCATCTTCTTCACAGGTACTAATTCAGGCGCTTCCAGCCCTATTATTTTATAATACGACTATATAGCTATATATATCAATGATACCATGGTATTTCCTTGAAACAGCTACTCTTTGGGCTTCGCCCAACATCACTCTCATCTCGACAATCAATTACCGGGGATTCCCGTGATGAGTCCTAAACCAACCAGGTCACATCGCCAATTACCTCCTTTGAGTCCCAATCATTGGCCGGGTTGGGTGTTGGTCGGCTTCATCTGGAGTACACATCTTTTTCTTCCCCGCCATTGGCGCCGGCGTATCGGTAGGGCCTGGGGTGGATTAGCTTGGTATTTCAATCGGATTCCTCGCCAGGTGGCAGAAACGAATCTGATCTATTGTTACCCCGATCTGGATGTGAGTCAGCGGTGCTACAGGGTGCGCGAACATTTTCGTCTGATGGGCCAGGTGATCTGGGATTATCCCCTGGCCTGGTTCGGAAGCCCAAAACGATTACGCCGCGAGGTTGTTATCGATAATTTGGAGCACCTGAAAAATTTACGTGCACAGAAAAAACCAGTTATTCTGATGGTTGCCCATACGACCGGTCTGGATATCGCGCTGCCCAGATTGGCGCTTGAAGAAACAATGTATGGCCCCTTCAATCCGTTTCGGAATACGCTGGCCGAATGGTTAATCAATCAGGGTCGCTCCCGGTTTGGCAACCAGCCTATTACGCGGGAAGCGGGTTTGCGTGGATTGCTTAAGGCACTTCGTAAGGGTGGAATTCTATATTATCTGGCAGATGAGGATTATGGTCTTGAGCGCTCTGTTTTTGCGCCTTTATTCCAACACCAGAAAGCCACCCTGCCTATCATCGGACGTCTTGCACGAGCCAGCGGGGCGGCAGTCATCCCGATGATGACGGTTTACGATGATACAATCGGGAAATACCGGATTATTCTGGATGCGCCGTTGGCTAATTTCCCCGTAGATGATCCAGTCGAAAATGCCTGCCGGGTCAATGCTGCGCTGGAATCCCAAATCAGACGCTTCCCTTCTCATTACATGTGGACATTGCGGTTATTCAAAACGCGCCCGCCAGGAGAGGATAGCTGGTATCGATGACTCCGGTGATTGCGCCATCCAGGTATATAAAAGGTGGACCAGACATTTTATTGATCAAACTCGGGGCGCCGAAATCCAGAATCAACCCATCAAGCTCATTGTGGCTATGATATAGATAGGTGGTGAGAATGCTTCGGTGGGTTGATTCCCCACTCAGGAGGTCGATATGACACTCGGTCCGGTGATGTTGGATCTCGAAGGTACGGCATTGACTTTATCTGAACGGGAGATGTTGGGGCACCCCGGGGTCGGTGGAGTTATTTTATTTTCCCGCAATTATGAATCGATCGAACAGTTGCAATATCTGGTTTGCAGTATTCATGAGTTGCGTAACCCTCATTTGCTCGTGGCGGTTGATCATGAAGGCGGTCGAGTGCAGCGATTCCGGTCGGGTTTTACGCGCCTGCCTCCGGCTGCCGCATTTGGTCTGGAATTCGATCAACACCCGCAACGGGGAAGAAAATTAGCCAAACAAGGAGGGTGGTTGATGGCCGCCGAATTGCGTGCAGTAGGCATTGATTTCAGTTTTGCCCCGGTTCTCGATCTGCAACATGGAATCAGCAGTGTGATTGGAGATCGGGCATTCCATCGGTATCCGATTCAGGTCGTGGCGCTTGCCCGGGCCTATATACGCGGCATGCAATCGGCGGGTATGCAGGCGGTTGGAAAGCACTTTCCCGGCCACGGTGGGGTCAGGGAGGATTCGCATCTGACTCTGCCTGAGGATCCCCGCTCTCTGGATCGTCTGTGGGAAGAGGATATTCGTCCCTTTAGGGAATTGGCGCATGGAGAGCTCGCGGGCATCATGCCAGCCCACGTTCGCTATAGCGCTGTGGATGATTTGCCGGGTTGTTTTTCGCAGTATTGGCTGCAAACACTGCTCAGAAACAGGCTGAGGTTTCAGGGTGCTATTTTCAGTGATGACTTGAGTATGGCCGGAGCCAAATTGATGGGCGATTTCCCGACTCGGGCCAAAGCTGCGCTAACGGCAGGATGTGACATGGTGTTGATTTGTAATCATCCCGATGGCGTTATGGAGGTTCTTGATCATCTGGGGAATTACGATAATCCAGTTGCCAGGGTACGCTTCGCCCGGTTACATGGGCGGGGTCAATTTTCCAATCCCGCCCGGTTTCAAATGGATAATCGTTGGCAAGATGCCCGCCAGGCAATGGCTTCATTGACGCGTAATCACGATCCTGAGTTGGATGTTTGAATTGAAAGGAGAGCGATCCGGCAGGCCAGGGCAAGGCCTGAATGATTGGCAAAGCCGCGTATGGATACCTATAATGCCTGCTCTTTTAATTAAAAATTATATTCAAATGAAAAGGAGAATTATCCATGGCTAGCAAGCTTTTGATTGTGATGGTCAATACGGATCTTGCGAATCCTTCCGAATTAGGAGCTCCATTCTTTCAAGCCACTGTAGCAGCTGCAATGGAATATGATGTTGAAGTGATTCTAACTGCCCGTGCTGGCGAGTTAGCAGAGCAGGGTGTGGCTGAGAAGATTTTTGTGCAGGAAGGTAGTGACAAGTCCGTATATGATTTCATCAAGGATGCCCATGAAGCAGGGGTGTCTTTCAAGGTTTGCACCCCAACTCTGGAACTGTGGGGAAATAATCTAATTCCGGAAATCGAAGGAACTGTTGGTGGTGCCTATATTATCAGTGAGGCCATGGACGACGATACGGTGACTTTCACCTACTGATGATTAAGATCCTTGTTCATGGATAAAACTGCCGCCAGCCAAGCCGAACCTCCCTCTGTGGACACGACTTTCGCACAGGCACTGGAGGTCATGCAAGGGGCTCAATGCCTGTATTCAGAGGCTGAGGTTCAACAAGCAGTTGAAGTGCTATCTCAAGACATTACTCACGAATTGGCAACGCTTAATCCTGTTATTTTGGTTGTCATGACAGGTGGGCTGGTTTTCGCCGGGCAGCTGTTGCTGCGATTAAATTTCCCACTGCAAGTCGACTATGTTCACGTTACCCGCTATCAGGGCGGAACAGTGGGATATGAAGTATCCTGGTTGGCAAGATCCCATTTGTCTTTGCGTCATCGTCACCTACTGGTAGTTGATGATATTCTAGATGAAGGCCATACACTGGCCGCTATTCTCAAGGATTGCCAAAAGACCGGTGCGGCTTCGGTCCGCAGCGCCGTACTGGTGGAAAAGGATCATGATCGTAAATTTGAGGGTGTCCGGGCTGATTTCATTGGTTTGCATGTCGAGGATCACTTCGTCTTCGGGTATGGCCTGGATTACCGTGAATATTGGCGTAATGCCCAAGGTATCTACGCCGTTAATGATCCGGTTTGAATCAATCCAGGTTCAGTTCTGCTCACAAGAGGATGCTGATGGCTGAATTAGCGATCATCGGTGGCACCGGGCTGACCCGGTTGAGCGGTATGGATATCGTTCGTTGCGAAGTGGTGCAGACTCCTTTTGGTGAACCCTCAGGGCCGATTACTCATGGTTATCTGTTTGGGCATGAGGTCGCATTCATCCCAAGGCATGGATCCATCCATAATATTCCACCTCACCGGGTCAATTATCGTGCGAATTTATGGGCCTTGAAGCATATCGGTGTCCAGCGAATTATTGCAATCGCCGCAGTGGGCGGAATTACCGGACGTATGGAGCCGGGACACCTCGTTTTCCCGAATCAGATTATTGATTATACCTGGGCTCGGGCACATACTTTTTTTGAAGAAGACCTCAGACAGGTTACTCATATTGATTTTACCGAACCGTATTGTGAAGCATTGCGAGAACTGATGATCTGCGCCTCGGAGGAAGCCCGGCTTGCTGCTATCACCGAGGGCACTTATGGGGCCACCCAGGGACCGCGACTGGAAACTGCAGCCGAGATCAATCGACTGGAACGCGATGGATGCAATATCGTTGGTATGACCGGGATGCCGGAAGCGGCATTGGCGCGTGAACTTGAACTTTGCTATGCGACATGCGCTGTCATCTCCAACTGGGCTGCGGGTCGGGGAAACCAGAAGAGAATCGCAATGGCTGAAGTGAGTGCCAATCTTGAGGCCGACATGGCGCATGTCAAGCGTTTGTTGGAAGCACTGATTCCACAACTTTAAATTTTTACAGTCTGGCCGGTTCAGGTTTGATTGGGTAGCCACGAATCCGCTTGGAGATACGGTTCCAGCTTCCACTTCCGAGGAGGGAAGGGTTTAGCGCAATCAATGCTCAGGCGTTCCATGAATTCGATTCGTGGGATTTCCCGGGCGCCCAAAGAGATCAAATGCTGAGTCGATTGCTGGCAATCGATCATCTCAAAGCCCCATTTCTGGAGCTGGCAGGTCAGGGTGGCCAGGGCGGCTTTGGATGCGTCTGGTTCATAGCTGAACATGGACTCACCAAAAAAAATATGGCCAATCGCAACCCCATAGAGTCCACCGATCAATTTATCTCTCTCATTTTTAACCTCAATTGAGTGAGCATAACCGAGCCGGTACAGACGAAGATAGGCCTGTTCCATCGATGGCGTGATCCAGGTCCCCTGCTGGTCGCGTCTGGGACCGGCGCACGCGCGGATGACTTCAGGGAAAAATTGGTCCATGGAGAATCGGAAACCTGCATGACGCAGCCGTTTGCGGAGACTACGGCGGAGCTTAAATTCTCGAATGAATAATATGGCCCGGGGGTCCGGAGACCACCAAAGAATAGGCTGATTCCGTTCATACCAGGGGAAAATGCCTTTGGGATAGGCATTAAGCAGGCGTCTTGGGTGGAGATCACCGCCTACAGCCAGTAGTCCGTCAGGCTTTTTTGTGGCTGTGTCAGGTGGTGGGAATGGCTGCTCCGGGTCTTCCGGATCCAGCCATGGCACGTGATTCACGGAAGATCGCCTCGAATGCTCTCTTCCTTTCGGTAGGGTGCTGGATATCGATGGAATCGGAAAGCTATGAAGACTGCCACCCTACTGGAGTGAATCCAGGTCAGATCTGATCCAGATACCGGTCGGCGTCGAGGGCAGCCATACAACCCGCTCCTGCGGAAGTAATCGCTTGACGATAAGTATGGTCCATCACATCACCGGCTGCGAAAATACCTGCTATGCTGGTTGCGGTCGCATCCCCGTCCTGGCCGCTCTTTACCTTGATATAACCCTTTTCCATCTCCAGCTGGCCTTCAAAAAGCTGTGTATTGGGTTTGTGACCGATTGCAATGAAAACTCCATTGATCCCGATTTGCTGGGTTGACTCATCGGTGGTGTCGCACAACCTCAAGCCGGTAACACCTGAATCATCACCCAGGATCTCATCAACGGCCTGATTCCAGATAATACTGATATTGCCTTTGTCGGCTTTTTCCAATAGTTGGTCCTGGAGAATCTTTTCTCCACGCAACGTATCGCGGCGGTGGATAAGAATGACTTCTGCGGCGATGCCAGAAAGATAGAGCGCTTCTTCGATAGCGGTATTCCCCCCACCAATAACCGCTACTTTTTGATTTCGATAGAAAAAGCCATCACAGGTTGCGCAAGCAGATACGCCACGGCCACGAAATTTCTCCTCAGAAGCCAAACCGAGATACTTAGCGGAAGCCCCAGTGGCAATGATCAGAGCATCACAGGTGTAAGTTGCCGAATCGCCAAGGAGCATAAATGGATGTTCAGTCAATTTAGCCGTATGGATGGTATCGAAAACTATTTCGGTACCAAAGCGCTCCGTGTGTTTACGCATCCGTTCCATTAAATCTGGCCCTTGTACACCATTGGTATCACCAGGCCAATTATCGACATCTGTCGTAGTCGTCAACTGACCACCCTGTTCCAGTCCAGTGATCAATACCGGCGACCGGTTGGCACGTGCTGCATAAATCGCGGCAGTATATCCGGCCGGGCCGGAACCCAGTATCAACAGGCGGCTATGTCTAGAATCAGTCATGTATAATCCTTTAGCGTTAAAAATAGATGCTTTCATTTTTTATTATGGGCATCTCGCCGTCAGATTCAATGCCTGATTATTTTCATAGGGCGGCATCTTCAAAAACCTGTTTTACTATTTTATCCTTATCTTCAGAACGACTCTGTCATTTTATTCAAATAATCAATACAATATTACTAATTATTTATGTAAATTGTGATCTGGAATTGGCTATCAAATCCTTTGAATCGAAATCTATCCATGTTGGTCGCGCCCGTAGTTTGCGTGAAGGCATTTTGTTGTTATGTGTGGCCCTGACTCTCTATTTGCTGGTTTCCCTAGTGAGCTATCATGCTGGGGATCCGGGATGGTCACGAACAGGACTAGGCGAGCCGGTCAGAAATCTGGGTGGAAGGGTAGGTGCCTGGTTTTCCGACCTGTGTTTTTCTCTCTTGGGTTATCTGGCTTATCTGATCCCGCTAATGGTGAGTTATAGTGGATATTTGGTGTTCAGGGATCGCTTTCGGGGCAATGGTCTGAATCCGGCCGAATTGGCTTTACGCTGGATTGGTTTCGGGATGGCCGTGACTGCGGGTTGCGGATTGGCAGCGCTTTATTTACACGGCGGTTATCTGCCTTTGGGCGCGGGAGGCATGCTAGGTAATCTGGTGGGAGATGGACTGGCGAAAGTCACCGGATCAGTTGGCGCTACACTAATATTTTTAGGTTTCCTGTTCGCTGGAATAACCCTGTCGACGGGCCTTTCCTGGATTAGTTTGGTTGATCTGACTGTAAAAATCACATTTTTTATGGTGAGCTGGTTACGCAACACGCTGAAGGAATGGAGATTTCATAGCCAGTCTCGCCAAACACAAACTATTCCAGTTATTCTGGTGGCGCCGGCAAAAAAGTACTCGAAAATGGACTCATATTCCCGTCCCGAGCCGAAAATAATCGCACCTCCAGTTCCCGAACCTCAATCCCGATTACCGTCCCAGTTTCGACCTGATGCACGGTCTCTAAACAGTATCTTCCCATCGCTGGCCCTGCTCGATCCGCCCCGGGAGATTGATGCTGGTTTTTCCCCTGAATCTTTAGCTGCAATATCTCATTTAGTGGAAGTCAAGCTAGCTGACTTTGGGATCGAGGTAAAAGTTGAAGCGGTGCATCCCGGCCCTGTCATCACCCGTTTCGAATTGCTCCCGGCGCCGGGTATTAAAGTCAACCGGATTACCAATCTGGCTAAAGACCTGGCGCGGGCCTTGTCAGTCATCAGCGTGCGTATTGTCGAAGTGATTCCTGGAAAACCGGTTATCGGCCTGGAAATACCCAATGAAAATAGGGAAATGGTATCTCTTTCCGAAATTCTCCATGCTGCTGTTTATGAAAACTCGAAATCGCCACTGACTCTGGCTCTGGGTAAAGATATCGCAGGCATTCCAATCGTTGCGGATCTGGGTCGCATGCCTCATTTGCTGGTAGCAGGGACCACTGGAGCGGGTAAATCCGTAGCGGTTAATGCCATGCTTCTGAGCCTGCTTTATAAAGCAGGCTCCCACGAAGTTCGACTGATCCTGATCGATCCCAAAATGCTCGAGTTGAGTGTTTACGAGGGGATTCCTCATTTACTGACTCCGGTAGTGACCGATATGAAGGATGCTGCTAATGCTTTGCGTTGGTGTGTAGCGGAAATGGAGCGCCGTTATCAGTTGATGTCGAAACTCGGAGTACGCAATCTAGCCGGATATAATCACAAGGTGCGTGAATCCTTGGAAAAGGAGACTCCGATTCCTGATCCGCTGTTTGATCCTAAAACACAGGTAGCTGATTTCCCTCCACCTCTGCTGGAACCGATGCCGTTTATTGTTGTAGTCGTCGATGAATTTGCCGACATGATAATGGTCGTTGGCAAGAAGGTGGAAGAGTTGATCGCCCGCCTGGCTCAAAAAGCCCGAGCGGCAGGCATTCATTTGATCTTAGCGACACAACGCCCTTCCGTGGATGTCATTACTGGCTTGATCAAGGCTAATATCCCTTCCAGAATTGCTTTTCAGGTTTCTTCCCGGATTGATTCCCGGACTATTCTCGATCAACAAGGTGCAGAACAATTACTGGGTGCCGGGGACATGCTCTATCTTCCACCAGGGCGGGCAGTACCTGAACGCATTCACGGTGCTTTCGTTAGCGATCAGGAGGTGCATCGGGTGGTTGAAGCCATTAAACAGCAGGGTAAACCCAATTATCTTGACGAGATCGTCAACGAGTCTTTGTCTGGCGCAGGGGTCCCTGGTCTGGATGGTGGATCAGACCGGGAAACCGACACGCTTTATGATCAGGCTGTTGCAATCGTGACGGAGTCACGCAAAGCATCCATCTCATATGTGCAGCGACGGCTCAAAATTGGTTACAACCGGGCAGCCAGAATGATTGAAGACATGGAGGTTGCCGGGATTGTCAGTATGGTGCAAACCAATGGCAATCGTGAAGTTCTCGCTCCACCACCACCACAGGATTGAATATTTTGTCCAGCCAGGGAAAAATTGCACCCATGATGCCAATCGGATTATTTATAGATCAGAAGTCTGGAATGCCCGCATTGATCAAATCAGGTGTGATGATTAGTACGCTAATCACTTTGTTGATGAGCCTGGCGTTATTTGCGGCACATGCGGATGCAGTCGCTTCTCTGAAGCAGTTTCTTGCAACCACAACGAGTTTACAGGGAAAATTTATACAGCGAGTATATCAGATCAAAGGACCACTACTCAAAACCTCGTCAGGTGAATTTGAGCTGGAACATTCAGGGCATTTTCGGTGGGCTTATCTAAAGCCTCACCAGCAAATTCTGGTTTCCAATGGTAAAACGCTCTGGATTTATAATCGTGATCTTGCTCAGGTTATTATGCAACCGCTGAGTCAGCGCCTGGGGGGCGCACCAATCATGTTGCTCGGGAGTGCCAGGCTACTCGATCAGGCTTACAATTTGCGCGATGCGGGTCGGCGTGACGGGCTTGCCTGGGTTGCGCTTACTCCCAGAAGTCCGAAAAACAGCCAATTTCAACAAGTATTGATCGGCCTGACAAATCATCAGGTCAGCGCCATGATTCTTTTTGACCAGTTTGGACATCGCACAGTGATCCGGTTCACTGACTTGCGGCGCAATATGGCGCTTTCGGCCAAGACATTCATCTTCATACCCCCGCCGGGGGCGGATATTGTCGGAGCTCCCTAATGACGGACCTGTTTAATCAAACCTACGATCAGGCAGGATTCCGCCCACTGGCTGACCGAATGCGTCCCGGGAATCTCAGTGAATTTATTGGTCAGCATCATTTGCTCACGAAGGGTATGCCATTGTGGCGCGCATTGGCGCAAGGCCATTTGCATTCCATGGTGTTATGGGGTCCTCCGGGAGTCGGCAAGACTACATTGGCACGCATCATGGCCAAACAGGGAAGCGCACAGTTTATAACCTTATCGGCTGTACTTGCGGGCATCAAGGATATCCGCGATGCGGTAGCCAAGGCACAGGAAGTCAGGGCAACTACTCCGACGGTATTATTTGTGGATGAAGTCCACCGATTCAATAAATCGCAGCAAGATGCTTTTCTCCCCTATGTCGAAGACGGTACATTATTTCTTGTGGGCGCTACCACAGAAAATCCCTCTTTCGAATTGAATAACGCTTTGTTATCCCGAGTCCGAACCTATGTGCTCAAGCCTTTGATGGAGGAAGATATTGAGCAAGTGATGCAACAGGCGTTGCGGGATAGAAAGCGGGGGTTGGGTAAATATCAACTGGTTTTACCTGAACAATCTGCCCGACTACTTGCTATTGCTGCCGACGGAGATGCGCGCCGGGCCCTGAACCTGCTGGAACTGGCGGCGGATATGACTCAACCTGACACCAACGATCGTCGTGTAATGACCGAAGATATTGTGCGTGAGGTGACCAGCCAAACGCTGCGGCGATTCGATAAGGGTGGAGAATATTTTTATGATCAAATTTCAGCTCTGCACAAATCCCTGCGAGGATCAAAGTCCGATGCCGCCTTGTACTGGTTTTGCCGGATGTTAGATGGTGGATGCGATCCACTTTATATCGCCCGTAGATTGGTGCGGTTCGCCAACGAGGATGTGGGTAATGCCGACCCGCGCGCGCTAGAACTGGCCCTCAACGCCTGGGAGAGCTTTATTCGCCTGGGATCCCCGGAGGGCGAATTGGCGCTTGCACAAGCGGTCGTTTATCTGGCAGTGGCGCCGAAGAGCAATGCGGTCTATGTCGCTTTCAAGGAAGCCATGCACGCGGCACGTGAGTACGGTAGTCTCGAAGTTCCTCTGCATTTACGCAATGCCCCTACACATTTAATGAAATCTTTGGATTATGGAAAAGGTTATCGGTATGCTCATAATAAACCGGATGCTGACATAGCGAGTGAACAATATTTTCCACAAGGTATATCCCCGGAAACTTTCTATCGGCCAACAGACCATGGCCTCGAAGCACGTATTCGTGTGCGTCTCGATGAGTTAAGGAAGAAGGATCGACGTATTAAAAGACCCAGCTGATTGGGTACGTAAATTTATGATTAACCCCATCTGTCTGGCGAATCCATCCGGTACCCTGGATAAGGACTGACGCAGATTGCTATTCTGAATAATTTCATGGATAGGAGACGGGATGGGATCGATAGGTTTCAACAGAAGCTACGCTCACCGGTAGATATGGAACGCCCGCATTTAAGTATTTAGGGTTTTTGTTTGGCATCAACAGCATCGGTTGGTTTGTCACCTCGAGTGTCAACTGCTTCCACTTCATCTGTTCCTGAGGGCAATGGCGCGTCATTCTCTACCTGAACCAATTCACTGGCCGCCATATTGGTAGATGGTACAATTTCTACCTTACCTGAATGGTTTTCCGTGGAATCAATCCGTTCCTGGCTGGTGGGCTGGCCTTCTGGAGCAGGAGTAAATACTTCCTTTTCAACATTCACTGTGGGTTGAAAATCAACCTCATCTTCGGACTGGTTATCATCTTTTCGGAGAGGCGCGGGCTGCGTAGTAGCGGATTCGATATCTTCAGTGAAGGTTTCATTTATTATTGAGTGGGCCTTGCTATCGGTAACTCCAGTTTCCTCCTCAATAGTTTTATTGCGATTCCTGCGACGATTATTTGACCGTCGTCTGCGAGAGTTCCGGCTAGTTCTGGTTGTAGAACTTCTCTTATTTTCATCAGCCTTCGTATCATGGACTAATGGATTCGCCTCATTAATACCCACTTCTGCATCCACAGCCAATGAAGTAGGGGATTGCTCTTCTAAGACTCGCTTGGTCTGAGTCCTGTTTTCAGAGATTCTCCGTTTCTGAGTGGGTTTTTTGTGGTTACCCTGGATTATGGATGATTCTGCTCCGCCAGGTTTTTTGTTCGGTGTGTGGGAAGATTCTGGATTAGAGGTTTCCGGCACGGGTGCGAACAAACTATGCCAGATACGGGTGATCAACCCCGGTTTGCGATCACTTTCTTGAATTTCTATATCAGACGCTGGTTTCCGTGCAGGTGGATGAGGGGGCGCGCTGATTTGGATGGCGGCAATGGCAGGTTTTTGTATATTCCGTTTGGGTGATACAGAACTTTCCAGAGGTTCCGGTATCAGTTTATAACTGGCCTGAGAACTCAGTTCTGGTTTTGCCCCTTCCCGCACCCTTTCCAACTCGAAATTCGGAGTTTCCAGATTAGGGCTCGGTATAACGATAATCTTGATATTGTGGCGTTCTTCGATTTCCAGAATTGCGCTACGCTTTTCATTCAACATAAAGGTGGATACGGGAACGGGAACCTTGACGATCACTTCTCTGGTGCGTTCCTTGATGGACTCCTCTTCTATGAGGCGAAGCACCGAAAGAGCAAGCAATTCCGTGTCGCGGATAGTGCCTTGCCCTTTGCAGCGAGGGCAGATGATCTGACTCGCCTCCCCTAGGGATGGACGCAGACGTTGTCTGGACATCTCCATCAGGCCAAATCTTGAAATACGTCCTACTTGAACCCGGGCACGATCTAATTTAAGGGATTCACGTAGTTTTTGTTCGACTTCTTGCTGATGTTTTTTCGAGCCCATGTCGATAAAGTCGATAATCACCAATCCACCCAGATCCCGTAAACGCAGTTGACGGGCCACTTCTTCTGCAGCTTCCAGATTGGTATTCAACGCGGTTTCTTCAATATCCCCCCCTTTGGTGGCTCTGGCAGAATTCACATCGATTGCAACCAGCGCTTCTGTATGATCTATGACAATCGCGCCACCGGAAGGTAATTGCACTTCTCGTTGGAATGCAGTTTCAATTTGGTTTTCGATTAGATAACGGTTGAATAGCGGTACGCGATCTTTATAAAGATTTAATTTTCGCACATTATGGGGCATGATCTGGTTGACAAAATCCAGGGCTTGCTGATAGACGCCTTCGTTATCAATGATAATTTCTGAAATATCATTGCGAAGATGGTCGCGAAGTGCCCGAATGATGACATTGCTTTCCTGATAGATCAGCACGGGTGCCGGAAGTTCAAGCGCAGCCTTGCGGATAGCTTGCCAGACCGTTTGCAGATAGTCGAGATCCCATTGGAGATCCTCTTGGGTACGCCCGACACCGGCAGTACGGGCAATCAGACCCATTCCTTCGGGAATTCCCAGGTTACTGAGAATATCTTTTAATTCATTGCGATCATCCCCCTCAATCCGACGGGAGACTCCGCCAGCCCGTGGATTATTTGGCATGAGAACGAGATAGCGGCCGGCTAGACTGATGTATGTGGTAAGGGCCGCCCCCTTGCTTCCACGTTCTTCCCTTTCTACCTGAACAACAACCTCCTGCCCTTCCCGTAGCGCTTCTTGAATCGAAGGGCGCTTATCGGTTGCCTGCGGTGATGTCAGGTAGTACTCGGGAGCCACTTCCTTGAGGGGCAGAAAACCATGTCGCTCGGTACCATAATGAATGAAAGCAGCTTCCAGACTGGGTTCGATTCTAGTGATAATCCCTTTGTATATATTTGATTTTTTCTGTCCCCTGGAAGGAATTTCAATATCAAGATCGTATAATTTCTGTCCATCGACCATGGCCACACGCAATTCTTCCGGTTGCGTGGCGTTGATGAGTATTCGTTTCATGTGAATTAGTCTTCCTATTAAAAGATAGCGCGTTAGGTGTTGTTGAATGGAATATTTTCTGACCAGGTTTATGCAAACTCAGGCCCATCAGACCGAGAGCCATACCCTGCTTAGATATTGTGGCGACTATTCCGGACGATAGACCTAACGAGATCGGATTGAATGAATTTCCATAGACCGCCTGCCCGTTTAAATGGGTAAATCTTTCAAGCAAAGGGCAAGCCAGGAGCAACTCTAAGAGTTGGGTGCTCAGCTTGGTTAGCCAACGTTGTCTGCAAGACATCTTGAACAAAGGATGTGGTACCTTATGAAAAGCGCCGATGCCAATCAGAACATCGGGTATCTCACACCTGGGGTGATTGCCAGGCGCCGGGAAATAGATGACCTTTAAATCGATACAGGGCTTTTAATTTATTAAACATTTCAGACCTGAGCTATAAATATAACAATTCATCATGATAAGATCAAAATATTATCTGTTGGTGTGGGTTTAAGATGGCTATACCGCATGGAGAGGGTAATAATTATTAGCTCTACCTGAAAACGCGGTCTAACCGTTGCGGTTCGATGCCTGACTGAGTCATCAATTACTTTAAACTCCTGTATCAGCAAGAATGAGCAGATAGCCCGTTATGCTGGCTTAGCGGCATCCTTTCTGGCCGGAAACAACCCAAACCATGAGGCGGATGAAGTTTATCCGTGATGAGAGATAAAACTCATGACTTAGATGGATAAACTTTTTGGGAGCAGTTCATCGATAACAGCGTGGCTGCGGCGGTACCGATAGGTAGCGCAAAAAAATTAATCACCGGGAGGCTGGTTAGTAAAGTGATGCCTATGCCCATACCCAGGCTGGCAGCCCGATGACGTGAAGCCAACTCGCGAATTTGAGAAAAGTTCAGACCATGATTTCCCATCGGTATCAATAGATACTCCAGCGCCTGCATCCAGGCCGAAAAAATCAGCCACAGCGGAGCCAGTAGGAAACCAACGCCGGGTATCAGGCTAAATAGCATTAGTGGAATAGCCCAAAACAACAGGTGACCCAAGGCGGCCAGTTGAATTTTTATGGCGATCCAGCCATTACGCAGATTCCACCAGAAGTTAGCTTCTGCACTGGGGGGCCTGCCGCCCAACTGCTCCTCTATTTTTTCGGCTAACAATCCCGTAAAGGGGGCAGCAATCAGATTGGCCACAAGACTGAAGGTATAGAATACGGCAATAGCAGCGCCGACAGCGATCAATGGCCAGAGCAGCCAGTCCAGCCAATTTAGCCCATGCGGGGTATGTCGTTGCATGAGGTCATCGAAGAAACGCACGAGCGTGTAGATGACGCCAATAAATAATGTCGTATTGATCAATGCAGGTATGATGATATAACGTTTTAGGCCCGGCTTGATAATCAGCCGAAAGCCGCGAATGACGTACATGAACCCCACCATGAAATCCATCAACATAAATTGCGATCCTCGTTTTGAGCTTGGACGCTCCACCGCTAATGGCTTTGGAGCACTATAGGCCGGAAACAAACCCATGGATTATATGATCGCTCAAAACCAACCGCCTAAGGAATAGTGTTTTGTCCGTAGAAGCCACCAAAAATAGACCCGCCGGGTTTGCCCATCTCTCCCTCCATACGGAATATTCATTAAGTGACAGTGTGGTACGGATTGGCCCATTAATGGAACGTTTGGCGGCAATGAATATGCCGGCCGTGGCGCTGACGGACCAGTGCAATCTATTTGCAATGGTCAAATTTTATCGGGCGGCTTATCGTTGTGGTATCAAACCCATTATCGGCGTTGATGCCTGGGTTTATCGGGATAGGCGGGCAGGGCGATCACCCACCCGCCTATTGCTGCTCTGTCAGAATAATAAAGGTTACCGTAACCTGACCCGATTAATTTCAAAAGCTTACCTGGAGGGACAGCAGGGCGGGAATGGTCCGGCTATTGATCTGGACTGGTTGGCAGAAGCCAATGAAGGGCTGATCGCTTTGTCTGGTGGACAGTTTGGAGAGATTGGCCAGGCCTTGGTGGATGAGCATCCAGAACAAGCAGAGAATTATTTGGCAGACTGGCTAAAAATCTTTCCTGATCGCTTTTATCTGGAAGTTCAACGGACGGGCAGAGAGAAAGATGAAGATTATCTTCATACCGCAGTGGCCTTGGCGGCTGCCTGGAGTATTCCGATCGTAGCAACGAATGATGTACGCTTTTTGACATCCGAGGAATATGAGGCGCACGAAGCTAGAGTTTGTATCCATTCCGGGAAAATATTAAGTGACCCTCATCGGATCCGGCGCTACAGTCCTCAACAGTATTTACGCAGTACCGAAGAAATGTACGCTCTTTTCGAAGACTTGCCAGAGGCGCTGGAAAACAGTCTCGAGATCGCCCGTCGCTGCACTGTCGAACTCAATCTAGGCAAACTGATACTCCCACAATTCCCGGTTCCTGGGAATTTATCTACTGAAGATTATCTCCGCCAACAGGCATGTGATGGGCTCGAAGAACGTCTACAAATCCGCTTTGATCAGCAGGCGGAAGATTATACCAATTTATCTACGCCCTACCGTGAGCGTCTAGAGCGAGAACTCAATGTTATTATTCAAATGGGATTCCCGGGTTATTTTTTGATCGTGGCCGACTTCATCCAGTGGGCAAAATCCAATAGCGTACCGGTGGGTCCGGGGCGTGGATCGGGCGCGGGTTCGCTGGTTGCTTATGCATTAAAAATTACTGACCTCGATCCAATTAGATACGACCTGCTCTTCGAGCGATTTCTTAATCCAGAAAGAGTCTCTATGCCGGATTTTGATGTGGATTTCTGTATGGATGGCAGGGATCGGGTTATCGAATATGTTGCGAAACGCTATGGGCGCGATCATGTATCTCAGATCATCACTTATGGGAGCATGGCTGCCAAGGCGGTTGTGCGCGATGTTGGCCGAGTGCTGGGCTACCCCTATGGTTTTGTAGATCGCATCGCCAAGCTCATTCCGTTCGAACTCGGGATAACGCTAGACAAAGCTTTGGCCCGGGAAGAAGACTTGCGACGCAGTTATGATGAAGACGAGGATGTGGCCACTCTGATTGATCTCGCTCGAAGTCTGGAAGGGTTGTCCAGAAATGCCGGAAAACACGCGGGCGGAGTGGTTATAGCCCCCACACCGCTGACTGACTTCACTCCGCTGTACTGCGAAGAAAGTAGTAATAGTCTGGTCACCCAGTTCGATAAGGATGACATCGAAGCAATTGGTTTGGTTAAATTTGATTTCCTGGGATTACGCACATTAACCATAATTGATTGGGCAGTGCGAACCATAAATCAGGGTAAATCAGCTACCGATGAATGGTTGGATATTAATCGCCTACTACTGGATGATCGACTGACCTACGATCTACTCAAACGTCACCAAACGACTGCGGTTTTTCAGCTTGAGTCCAGCGGGATGCAGGAATTGATCAAACGCCTGCAGCCGGATTATTTTGAGGATATCGTGGCATTAGTGGCGTTATATCGTCCCGGTCCACTGCAATCGGGCATGGTTGATGACTTCATTAATCGCAAACATGGCCGATCCCGGGTCGAATATCTCCATCCGGCTCTGGAACCTATTTTAAAACCGACTTACGGGGTTATCCTTTATCAGGAGCAGGTCATGCAAATCGCTCAAGTCCTGGCAGGTTACAGCCTGGGCGGTGCGGATCTTCTGCGCCGGGCAATGGGGAAGAAAAAACCCGAGGAAATGGCCAAGCAACGCACCATTTTTATGCGTGGCGCGATAGAACACGACGTTAATGAGAAAACGGCTGGCTCTATCTTCGATCTGATGGAAAAATTTGCTGGCTATGGTTTCAACAAATCGCACTCGGCCGCCTATGCACTCATCTCCTACCAGACCGCTTGGTTAAAGGCCCACTATCCAGCCGCTTTCATGGCTGCAGTGCTTTCGGCGGATATGGATAATACGGACAAAGTGGTCAACCTGATCGAGGAGTGCCGCCAGTTGAGTCTGCAGGTATTACCGCCGAACATTAATCGATCCAATTATCGTTTTAGGACTGTGGATGGCGGATCCATTCTATATGGCTTGGGTGCTATCAAGGGGGCTGGTGAAAGCGCGATTGGAGCCCTTATCGACGAGCGTGGGAAAAATGGATTATTTTCAGATATGGACGACCTGTGTCGCCGCCTTATGAGCCAGAAGGTCAATAAACGGGTTCTGGAGACATTGATTTATGCGGGCGCCCTGGATTCAATCGGTCCCAACCGGGCTACGTTGACCGAATGGCTTCCAGGCGCCATCAAGGCGGCGGAGCAGCACCGGCAAAATTCCGATCTCGGGCAGACTGATTTATTTGTGGAGCCCAGCGATACACCCCAGCCTCCATCACGGGAGGTGCTCCCCGAGTGGTCCGAAACCCCGCTTCTCAAGGCGGAAAAGGAAACTCTGGGCCTGTATTTGACCGGTCATCCCATTGACCAATATTGGCCGGAAATCCGCTCAATGATAACGGCACCACTTGATCACTGGTTAGGTGAAGATCCCGCCGGGAAACGGCAGGTTCACGATTCGCCAAATGAACGTATCATTATGATCGCAGGTTTAGTTGCGGACCTGTCAGTTCGTCATGGTTCGTCGGGTAAATTTGCTTTCATTACCCTTGATGACCGGACGGCTCGCCTTGACGTTGGCATCTTTGGTAAGGAATATGCCACTTACTCGGATCTGCTGATCAAGGACCATTTGATTATTGTCGAAGCTGGAGTGGGGCGTGATGCATTCAATGGCAGAAAACGTATCCGGGCGAAACGTATTTTCAGCTTGGATCAGGCGCGTGGGGAATTCGCACGATATGTCGAAATAAGGATTAATACTCATTTCGATAATATCGAAAATCTAAAAAAAATGTATAAAGTGCTAAAAAGCGGACATAATAAGGGTTGCCCACTTTTGATTCATTACCGAAATCATGATGTAGAAGCTAGTTTACGGTTTGGGGAAGACTGGCGAATTCTGCCCTGCGAGGATTTGTTAAGAAAGTTACAGCAATGGTGGGGGAGGGGGTGTGTAACCATCCATTATGGTAATCACCCCATGCTCTCAACTGATATTCATTGATAGGCACCCGCAATTCAAAAAACCACAATCAATAGCATTGAGTAAACTAATGAATCCAGACTTTCTTGATTTCGAACAGCCAATTGCTGAACTTGAAGCAAAAATTGAGGAATTACGTCATGCCAGTCATGGAAATGATGTCAATCTGGGTGATGAGATTTCCCGCCTTAAAAAGAAAACCGCCCATCTAACCCAGTCCGTATTCTCCAAACTGAGTGCCTGGCAGATTGCACAACTTGCTCGCCATCCATTGCGCCCCTACACCTTGGATTATATTTCACATTTGTTTACTAATTTTCAGGAATTGCATGGAGATCGTGCTTTTGCGGATGACCCGGCCATAGTGGGGGGTATAGCCCGTTTTCATGGCCAACCCGTGATGATCATTGGTTCCCAGAAGGGGCGCGATACAAAGGAGAAAGTTTATCGTAATTTTGGTATGCCTCGTCCAGAGGGGTATCGCAAGGCTTTGCGTCTTATGAAAATGGCAGAACGCTTTCATTTACCGTTGTTTACCTTTATCGATACACCCGGCGCTTATCCGGGAGTGGATGCCGAAGAACGGGGGCAAAGTGAGGCCATAGCAAGAAATCTCATGGAGATGTCTCGGTTGCAAACGCCGATCATCTGCACTGTCATTGGAGAAGGGGGATCAGGCGGTGCACTCGCGATTGGTATCGGTGATCATGTCATGATGTTGCAATACAGCACTTACTCAGTCATATCGCCAGAAGGTTGCGCCTCCATTCTTTGGAAAAGTGCAGAAAAGGCTGAAGAAGCCGCAGAAGCGCTAGGAATTACTGCTAATCGGCTGTTGGAATTGCAGTTGATCGATGAGGTCTTGCCAGAACCGCTGGGTGGCGCCCATCGAGCTCCGGACGTGATGTGCGAAACCCTAGCCAATACCTTGACACATACCTTAGAAACCCTCCGGACTTTATCTATCGAACAGGTTTTACAGCGCAGGTACGAGCGCTTGATGAACTACAGCACTTTGCGCGAAAGTTGATGTACTCATGTCCAGTGGGTGGAAGAAGTCACTGAACAAATGCTGCTATGAACGATGAAATACTCACACTCGATCGTCTGCGCTACTCGCTTGAAAATATTCCAATAGCTGGCCGTTGGCTGATCGGATTCAGTGGTGGGGCGGATTCACTGGCTTTATTGCTGGCGCTGAAAGAAATTCAGGGGCTTGGGTATCCTATACTTGCGGTCCATATTAACCACGGATTACAGGTCCAGGCTAATGATTGGGCAAAATGGTGCGCACATAAAGCCAGGCAATTGGATGTCGATATAAAAATTATAAAAGTCAGAGTAGATCCGAAAAACCCGGGAGGCTCAGAAGCTGCCGCTCGTGAAGTGCGCTATGCCGCCATGGCCGATCTTATGGAGGCCGGGGATGTGCTATTGACCGCACACCATCGCAATGACCAGGCAGAAACATTATTACTGCAATTACTTCGTGGTTCTGGTCCAGCAGGTTTGGCTTCCATGCCCGGTTTAACACGATTCTCGAAAGGGTGGTTGGTCAGACCGTTACTCACGGAGACTCGTCAAGCTTTGCGTGCTTTTCTTAAACAGCACGAAGAAACCTGGGTTGAAGATCATTCCAATGAACAACTCTATCTGGATCGAAACTACCTTCGACAAATTATCATCCCTCTCTTACAAGAAAGATGGCCATCATTAGATAAAACATTGTCGCGCGCGGCGATTCACCAAGCCGATGCCTGGTCTACCCTGATCTTACAGGGTAGACAGGATTTAATCGAGATTGCTAATAGTAAAAAAGGTACTTTGAGTATCAGTGAACTTAGCTGTCTGCCTTGGTGGAGGGCTAGAAATGCTCTGAGGATCTGGTTGCACGATCGAGGTCTGCCACTTCCCGGTACAGATAAGTTGAATCAAATAAGAGAGGTTTTTCTTTATTCAAGCAAAGATTCATCCCCCTATTTGCATTGGGCTGATATTGAAGTCCGGCGCTATCGTAATCAGCTTTATATCATGTCTACTCTTTGTCCTCACGATCCAACCCAGATTATTTCATGGCCATCCCTCGACAAATCAGTTTATATTCAAAGTATCAGTAGAGAATTAACGAATGCTGATTTACGGACTCCACTGCAACTATTAAGCCGTAGAGATGGGGAAATTACTATTCGATTCCGCCTAGGGGGTGAACGGTGTAAATTACCAGGAATGAATTTTCATCATAGCTTGAAGAAATTATTTCAAAATGAAGGAATACCACCATGGGAGCGTGATCGAATACCTTTGCTTTATATCAACAATGAATTGCGTGAAGTCATAGGATACTGGATTTGTGAATCTGATAGGTATTAACCGGCACTTCATGATCTTGTATGGGTAACGCGGTCAAATCAGTTATATTTCG
>CAZUKD010000014.1:0-32941 GCA_964620825.1 uncultured Ectothiorhodospiraceae bacterium | reverse complement strand
AGGCGTGATCGCCGCGTTGCTCGGGCAGGGTATGAATATCGAAGAAGCTGCGTCTACTGGCGTGTGTCTGCATGCGCAGGCTGGCGACGAAGCGGCATTGGAAGGTGAACGCGGTTTGCTGGCGAGCGATCTCATCACCCATTTGCGTCAGTGTATCAATCGCGGCGCCGATCAAGCGGATGAACCCGGAAATGAAGCCTGATTCTGTACTTGAGCGCTATTTACCCAATGAAACGGCTACGCTGATGCTAGGTGCCGAATGCGCAGTCACACTTGAAGCGGGGCAACTGATTTTTTTGCGTGGTCCGCTCGGAGCGGGCAAGACCACCTTCGTACGCGGTCTCTTGCGTGCTTTGGGCCATAGTGGACCGGTGCGTAGCCCGACCTACACCCTGGTGGAAGATTATGCCGTGGGTGAGTTTATCCTCCATCACTTTGACCTATACCGTCTGGGTGACCTGGAAGAACTGGAATACATTGGTATCAGGGACTTTTTCGATGGACAGGCCATTAATCTGGTGGAATGGCCAGAGCACGGTGTAAATTTATTGCCTGCACCGGATATTGATCTTGAGCTCAGCCCACAATTTCCAGGTCGCCTGGCTCGGCTCAGAAAGCCCTCCAAATCTGCCTGAAGAATTGACACTGGCTTGATTAGGCGTAGATTAGTAGGAAAATTAACAGTTAACCCGCTTTTCTTAAAGCAACTATCCTGGCTCATACGTTCTATTTGGCGCAAGGCATCATTGTGTTGTCTATCAACATCACTTGCAGCGGAACGAGATTCCGGGGTGGAAAATAAATGGCCATGGCATGCAGATAAGGATTGATCGGCCACCATCCTGGATCGGGGCATATCACAGTGTCATTAAATGTTTGGAAGGTTTGGGGTATGGTCTTTTAAACTAGCCGTACCAGAGATGACCTGCGTATCATTGCATCTTTGAATAAGACATAGGAATGCAGGCATGCTGATTATCGAGGGGCGCACCACTTTATCTGCCTTTCGCAACAGGCAGTTAGTACAGAAAATTAAAACCATTGAACCCAGCTTTGTGAGTTTGGCAGCGCGTTATATTTATTTTGTTGAACCCGTACGCGTATTGTCCGATGAGGAGTGTGCCCACTTAATCGATTTGCTGGATGCGCCGATGGCGGAAATGCGGGAAAGGATGGCTGGCGTTGTTCACGACGAAATGGTTGCTATTCCCCGTTTTGGTACAATCACACCCTGGTCGAGCAAGGCGTTGGATATTCTTCATCAGTGTGGTCTGGAGATTATTGAAGGATTGGAGCGTGGCGTTTTCTATCGCCTTGATCTGAATGCGCCGTTACCACCTGAATCCAGGCAACGAATAGGTGATTTATTGCATGATCGAATGACCGAGACAATTTTGGATAGCCTGGATGATGCCGCCGGATTGTTCGCCTCCCAGGAACCCGCCCCATTAGGGTATGTCGATCTGGATGAGAATCCTCGAATTGCCTTGGAGCAGGCGAATCGTCAATTGGGCTTGGCGCTGGCCGATGATGAAATGGATTATCTGGTAGAAAATTACCAAAATCTTGGGCGTAATCCGACGGATGCTGAATTGATGATGTTTGCCCAAGCCAATTCAGAGCATTGTCGCCACAAGGTTTTTAATGCCAACTGGATCATAGATGGAAAATCACAGAACAAGACTTTGTTCGAGATGATTCAAAATACCTATCAAGCCGCGCCAGACGGCGTTCTGTCTGCCTACAAGGATAATTCTGCCGTCATTCAGGGAGTTGAAGGATATCACTTTGCTCCACAGGCAGGCACCCGACGCTATACAACTTGTCTGGAAACTCTACACATTTGTATAAAAGTGGAAACCCATAATCATCCGACTGCGATTGCTCCTTTTCCCGGTGCAGCGACGGGTTCAGGGGGAGAAATCCGGGACGAAGGCGCCACGGGACGTGGTGCTCGACCAAAAGCTGGATTGATTGGATTTTCCGTTTCCAATTTACGTATTCCCGGTTTTGTACAATCCTGGGAAGTTGATCATGGGCGCCCGCAGCGTATTGTTTCAGCTCTGGATATCATGTTGGAAGGGCCGATTGGAGCCTGCTCCTTTAACAATGAATTTGGTCGCCCAGGTATTCTGGGCTATTTCCGCACTTTCGAACAGTCCATACCACGACATGATGGCCATGAAGTACGTGGGTATCACAAGCCCATCATGTTGGCTGGCGGCCTGGGTTCGATCAGGGAAATGCTGATCAAGAAGCACAATTTTTGTGGGAGAACTCCCATTGCCATATTGGGCGGTCCTGCCATGCAGATTGGCTTGGGAGGTGGTGCCGCATCCAGCATGGCTACCGGAACGGGTGATGAGAATCTGGATTTTGTATCGGTGCAACGCAGCAATCCGGAAATACAGCGACGCTGCCAGGAGGTGATCGACTATTGCTCTGGGCTGGGCTGGGAGAGCCCCATTTTATCCATTCATGATGTGGGTGCTGGCGGGTTATCTAATGCGGTTCCTGAATTGATTAATGATGCAGACTGTGGTGGACGATTTGAGTTGAGGATAATACCAACCGCTGATCTCGGAATGTCTCCGATGGCTATCTGGTGTAATGAAGCGCAGGAACGTTATGTCGTGGCCGTAGATCCGGAAAGACTGGATGAGCTTACCGCTATTTGCGAGCGAGAGCGTTGCCCGTTTACAGTAATAGGAGAAGCGACGTCAGAACATCGCTTGATTGTGGGAGATGGGTTGCTAGAAGAAACTATTGTTGATATGCCGATGGAGATGCTCCTGGGGAAACCTCCCAAGATGTTACGGGACGCCCATCATATCTCCCATCCACACAAAGTGGTTTCGTTGGATTCCTACAAACTCGATGAGGCTATCATCAAAGTTCTGCATTTACCTGCGGTGGCGAGTAAGAGTTTTCTGATCACCCTGGGTGATCGAACCGTAGGCGGTATGGTGGCACGCGACCAAATGATCGGACCATGGCAGATTCCAGTAGCGGATGCGGGCATTACCCTGACTGATTATCAAGGGTATAGCGGAGCGGTTATGGCCTTGGGAGAGCGCCCTCCACTGGCCCTGCTGGATGCAGCTGCTTCTGCCCGGATGGCGGTGGGAGAAGCATTGACTAATCTGTTCTCGGCACCGATAGCAGCACTTAGCGATATTCGTCTTTCGGCCAACTGGATGGCGGCTATCAATCACGAAGGGGAAGATGCTGCTTTATTTGATGCCGTTAAGGCAGTCGGTGAGGAGCTATGTCCGGCGCTGGGGATAGCTATCCCGGTAGGCAAAGATTCATTATCGATGAAGACCGTATGGCACGAAGGCGATCAGGAACATGCCGTTACAGCCCCCGTTTCCCTGGTGGTAACAGCCTTTGCTTCACTAACCGACGTGCGCGGCGCCTTGACGCCACAATTGCGACTTCCTCACAAAGAAACCTTGCTATTACTGGTTGATCTGGGATGTGGGCGACAACGTTTGGGTGGGTCGGCATTACTTCAGACTCAAGGTCTTTTGGGTGATTTCCCCCCTGATCTGGATGATCCGGAGACCCTGAAGAGCGCTTTCCTAGCATTCAATCAGCTTCGTGATTCAGGCTTGATTCTAGCCTACCATGATCGATCTGATGGCGGATTGTTGGTAACTCTATTGGAAATGTCATTTGCCAGTCATTGCGGCCTGCGGATTAATCTTGCAGTGGGAGCAGATCCTTACCCGGCTCTCTTCAATGAGGAGTTGGGGATAGTATTGCAGATTCGTAAATCGGCTCTAGAGCAGGTATTGGCCGTATTCGACCAACAGGGTAGACGAGATGATATTCATATCGTTGGATGGCCCCAGTCAGTAGATGATATCCATATTTATCAGGGAGAAAGCCGCTTATACACCGCCTCTCGGAGCAGCCTGCAGAAATCATGGTCGGAAACGAGCTATCGAATGCAGGCTTTGCGCGACAACCCTGTAATGGCGAAGCAGGAATGGGAAAATCTGAGCAGGATCAATGAGCCTGGATTGTTTTCGCATCTGGGTTTTGATCCGCAAGAGGATATTGCTGCGCCTTATGTTGCCACTGGCATAAGACCCAGCGTGGCGATTTTGCGAGAGCAGGGTGTGAATGGCCATACAGAGATGGCGGCGGCATTTCATCGCGCGGGGTTTAACGCAATAGATGTTCACATGAGTGACCTCATTTCTGGCAGGATAAGCCTTGATGTTTTTCAGGGTATGGTGGCCTGCGGTGGGTTCTCCTATGGGGATGTATTGGGGGCGGGTATCGGATGGGCGAAGTCGATCCTTTACAATACTCGAGCAATGAATGAATTTACTCGCTTTTTTCAAAGGGCAGATACCTTCGGACTCGGCGTTTGCAATGGTTGCCAGATGATGACTCGTCTGCGGGACATCATTCCCGGTGCGGGTCATTGGCCGGAATTCGTGCGCAATGAATCAGAGCAATTCGAAGCCCGGTTAGTCATGGTAGAGGTTTTACCTTCTCCCTCCCTCTTTTTGCGGGATATGCAGGGATCCATTATCCCGGTGGTGGCATCTCATGGCGAGGGGCGTGCCGGTTTTGTTGACAATTCACCGGAGGCAATTGAACAGGCCGGCTTGGTATCTTTGCGTTATGTGGACTCAGGAGGTAAGGCGACGATTCATTATCCGGAAAATCCGAATGGTTCGCCTTTGGGTATTACTGGGCTTACAAATACCGATGGCCGCTTTACCATCATGATGCCGCATCCTGAACGATTATTCAGGAGCATCCAGTTTAGCTGGAAGCCGGATGACTGGGGTGAAGATGGCCCCTGGTTGCGCCTATTTCAAAATGCTCGGCTATGGGTGGGGTAAATGGAACTGGCGGCAATCCCCCCATTAATAACCGCGGCAGATTCAACCGGTCACTGCAACACAGTCTCAATCTTATCAGCTGGCGTTTGAAAGCCAAGTATTTTCCTTGGGCGATTATTCAGCTTTGCAGCAATCTTATCTAACCCCCTTTGTGAAAATATCGATAGACAACCTCTTTCAAAGCGATAGCGACCGGGAGCTTGCAGATACGATTGATCCGGAGATTGCTGCTGAGGTTATTCACAACACGCTGGATCAGCATTACCGCCAGTGTCTGGATGAACCCATCCCCATGCTGGGTGACAAAACCCCGCGTCAGTGTGCAAAAAGTAAAAGGGGGCGGGAACAGGTCATCGAATGGCTAAAATATCTGGAAAATAATGAATTGCGTCGCGCCACCGATCAGGGACAAGAGACGTACGATAGCCGCTGGATGTGGGAAGCATTGGATTTAGCCGAGTACCGGAATGGCTAAAGGACGAAACGCCTCAGATAGGGCAACAAGGCATTCTTTCCGCCACTCGCCACCTAAGTGGTTTAGTGGGAGTCACTTCACGGTTTGATTGGTTTGTGGCTAGGAGCGTGCGTCTCGCTGAGCAGGGTGAGATAAGGGAGGTGTGCCTTGAACAACTGCCGTTCCTTGTGTGGATCGTGTGCGAGTAGCACTGCGTCAACAGCCGTGCGGTCGAGATGCGGGGCAAAACGATGGATGAAATCGTACATAGGCTCACGCAATATCAGCCCGCGGCGTAGCCCAATGCTGGTGACCTCGTCTTGGAACAAGTGACGGACGTCAAGGCAGACAAGATCGGCATCACGCTCCGATTCATAGGCCATTCGGGCGATAAGGCCTATCCCGAGCCCATTGCGGACATAGGTTTTGATTACCTCGGCGTCGGTAGCGGTCAGCACCAGATCGGGCTCAAGGCGTTGCCGACTAAAGACCTCAGTCATCTTGGATTGGTCGGTGAAGCTGAAAACATAGGTCACCAGTGGATAGGCAGCAAGGTCTTCGAGCGTCGGCCTTGGGGTCTTTTCGAGCGGATGCCCGCGGGGCACAACCACTGCTCGATTCCACAGATAGCATGGGAGCAAGACCAGTTCATCGAAATGTTCCAGCCCCTCGGTGGCGATGGCGATGTCTACCTTGCCCTCCACGGCGAGTGCAGCGATCTGATCCGGAGTACCCTGGTGCAGATTGAGCCGAACCTCAGGATAGCGTGCGCGGAAAGCCATGATGACGCCCGGCAACGAGTAGCGTGCCTGAGTGTGTGTAGTGGCGATGGATAATGAACCCACCTCGGGAGAGGTCAGCTCAGCCGCCATACGTCGTACATTATCAGCCCCGTTCTGAATACGCTCAAGATAAGGCAGGATATCCCGGCCAAACTCGGTCAAACGAGTAAGTTGTCGCCCGGCACGCTCGAAGATCGGTGCGCCGAGCTCCTCTTCCAGTAGTCGGATCTGCTTGCTGATACCGGGTTGCGAAGTGTAAAGCGCCTTGGCAGCCGCCGACACGTTGAATCCGTGTCGGGCCACCGTGCAGAGGTATTGAATCTGTCGAAGTTTCATTAGTCTCAGATAGTATCTTAGATCTATATGGAATATGAAAGTAAATATTTTATCTTTGTATGGAGTCAGCCACTCTTGCTAGTATCGCGTTCGACTTATCCTTTCAGGAACAACCATGGACTGGATACTCATGATGACCGGCGCGGTCATCGCCACTTTAGTGACCGTCACCGGTGTGGGGGGTGGTGCGCTGATGACCCCGACACTGCTGTTTGGCTTTGGTATGCCCGTGACCACCGCGGTCGGCACCGATCTGCTCTATGCCGTTTTCACCAAGGGTGGCGCCCTGTGGCTGCATGCCAGGAGCCGACAGGTGGACTGGAGAGCCGCCGGTTGGATGCTGGTCGGCAGCGTGCCGGCCGTGGTGCTGACGACTGCACTGCTGGCCTTGCTCGGTCATGGCCCGACTCAAGACCGGCTCGTGCGTGTGGCGGTTGGTGTGGCGCTAATACTGAGTGCGCTGAGCTTACTGCGCCGCCGTAGTGTTTCACCTGACGCATCCGCTTCGATCGCCCACCCCGCTTGGCTCAGCGGAGGTGGATTGGTGATTGGAACGATGGTGGCACTGTCCTCCATCGGTGCCGGCACACTTGGTTCTGCGCTGTTAGCGCAACTCCATCCCGATCGTCCATTGCGTAGCATCGTCGCCACCGAGCTGGCGCAGGCTTTACCACTGGCTGTATTAGCAGCCGGTGGTCACGCCTGGCTAGGCCAGGTCAACTGGCGGATTGCCGCGAATCTGGCTCTTGGTGCGCTACCGGGAATTTGGCTCGGTCGTCGATTGATCCATCGCTTACCCGAAAAATGGCTACGCTACGCCCTGGCCGTGATCTTAGCTGGTGTGGCCACCCAACTCATCGTTTGAATCAACGAGGAACCCCGATGTCTAACCTTTCCGATGGATTACTGCACAAGGTCGAGAATGTGGTTGATATCCTGCAACAAGCGGCCAGCAGGGATGCGCCGGTGGCCTTTGCCAATAGTCTCGGTGCCGAAGATATGGTGCTGACTGACCTGATCTATCGACACGCCCCCGATATCGAGGACTTCACCTTGGATACGGGTCGTTTGCCGGCTGAGACCTATGCATTGATGGAGGTACTCCGCAAACGCTATAAACGAGCGCCCAAGGCTTTCTTTCCACAAACCAAGGCCATTGAGGTCTATGTCTCCGAACAGGGACCCAACGCTTTTTATAGGAACGTCGAGCTACGCAAGCGCTGCTGCGCAATCCGTAAGGTCGAACCTTTGCAGCGGGCACTTCAAGGACGCAATGCCTGGGTGACCGGATTGCGCCGGGAACAGACCATTACGCGCCAAGCTCTGGAGGTGAGAGCCTGGGATGCCGCCAATGGCCTGGTCAAACTCAGCCCTTTGGCAGATTGGCGCGAAGACGAGGTTTGGGCCTATATCCGTACTCACGATCTTCCCTATAACAAATTACACGATCTGCACTACTCCAGCATCGGCTGTGCGCCTTGCACTCGTGCCATTGCCGAAGGTGAAGATGCGCGCGCCGGCCGTTGGTGGTGGGAGCAGCCAGAATCCAAGGAATGCGGTCTGCATGCGCGCCTGACCACTGGAGAAGGCTCATGAGCAGGGTTGTCGAATTACCCCGTCGCCCCGAGATTCCAGTCCTCAACGAGCATCAGTTGCACGAACTGCATGGCTTCGCCGAGACCCTGAGCCCCGAGCAGTTATGGTGGGCTAGTGGTTATCTGGCCGGCCTGCAGGGCAAGAGGGCGCCGACGACTCAGGCGCCGCCTGTCACCAACGCGCTTCAGATCACGGTGTTATTCGGTTCACAGACCGGTACGGGCGCCGGTTTAGCTGCCCGTGTGGCCGAGCGGGCACGTAGTCTGGGCTTCGAGGCCGATGTCCAGGATATGCTGTGTTATCGTCGCGCCCGCCTGCGCGAGGATCGTATTCTGCTGTTGATCGTCAGCACGCACGGAGACGGCGATCCACCAGACGGTGCACAGACATTGCACGCCTTGCTCACCGGCCCCAAGGCGCCGCGGCTTACAGACGCTCGCTATGCCGTACTTGCCCTGGGCGATGCAAGCTATCCACGATTTTGTCAGGCAGGCAGGGATTTCGACGAGGCCCTGGCTGCTGCGGGGGCCTCGCGGATAGCCAAGCGGGTCGAGTGTGACCTCGATTATGAGGATGCCGTCGAGCAATGGACGGAGCAAGTGCTTGGTGCGCTGAGCTCAGCGGACACGAACACCGCCCCTGTGGCACGCGCGGTCACACACTCGACATGGTCCCGGCGCAATCCATTTGCGGCGCCTCTGCTGGAGAGAGGTAAACTCAATGGGCGCGGATCCAGCCGCGAGGTGTGGCATCTGGAGCTGGATCTAGATGGCTCTGAGCTGGCGTTCGCGCCGGGCGATAGCCTGTCCGTTACGCCGCAGAATCCGCCGGCACTGGTGGCGTCCTTGCTTGAACGGCTTGACCTCGACGCCAACACTGTGGTGAACGCGCCACAGGGTCAGTGGTCGCTCGCCGAGGCCCTGACGTCGCGCTATGAGATCACGCGCCTGACACGGGTGTTTCTGGATCGTTATGCGGGAATCAGCGCAGCGGCCGATCTGCGCCGGCGACTGATGGAATCCGATATCGACACATTGGGTGCCTGGATGGCAGGACGCGACGTGCTTGATGTTATCGAGGCTTACCCGATTCGTGATATGCCGGCGCAGGTCTTCGTTGACCTGTTACGTACACTGCCAGCGCGGCGCTATTCCATCGCTTCAAGCCTGCTGGCCTATCCGGGCGAGGCGCATCTAACCGTCGCACCGATACGCTACGCGAGTCATGGGCGTAATCGTTTCGGGGTGGCCTCGACGTGGCTCGCCGACCGGCTGGCAGAAGACGATGCTGTGCCGGTATTCCTTGAGGGACATTCCGCGTTCCACTTGCCCGAGGCACACGACCGGCCGATCATTATGATTGGGGCGGGTACCGGCGTTGCGCCCTATCGGGCTTTCCTGCAAGAGCGCGAGGCATTAGGGGCGACCGGCCGCAACTGGCTGTTCTTCGGCGATCGCAATTTCACCACGGATTTTCTCTATCAGCGCGAGTGGCTGGACTGGCAGGCGAACGGTTGGCTCACCCGGCTGGATGTCGCCTTCTCGCGCGATCAGGAACGCAAGGTCTATGTTCAGGATCGTCTGCGCGAGCGGGGTGGTGAAATTTACGCCTGGCTGGAGGAAGGTGCCGTTATCTACGTCTGTGGAGCCGAACGCATGGGTCACGGGGTGCATCGCGCCCTGATCGAGCTGATCACCACGGCCGGTGAGCTCACGTCGGAACGAGCCGAAGCCTATGTCGAAAACCTCAAACTTACGGGGAGGTATCATCGCGATGTCTACTGACAAGCCCTTATCGGATGTCGAGCGTATCAAGGCCGAAAGCCGAGGACTACGCGGCGGCCTGATTGACAGCATCAATTTACCCTATACCGGCGCAGTGCACGCCGATGACACGCAGTTAATCAAATTCCACGGTATCTATCAGCAAGATGACCGCGACCTGCGCGCGGAGCGTGAGCACCAAAAACTCGAACCGCTGTACCAGTTTATGGCCCGTTTACGACTACCTGGGGGCGTACTCGATAGTGCGCAGTGGCTGGCTCTGAGCACGGTTGCACGCACGCACGGCAATGGGGGTTTGCGTATCACCAGCCGCCAGAGCATCCAGTTCCACGGTCTATTTAAGGCGGATCTCAAGCCGGCGTTGCAGGCCTTGAACAGGGCCCTGCTCGACACCATCAGCGCCTGTGGTGATATCAACCGCAATGTGATCGCCTGCGCCAATCCCGGCCAATCACGCCTGTACGACGAGATCTATGCCTGGGCACAGAGGATCGCCGGGCATCTAATGCCCAAATCACGTGCCTATTACGAGATCTGGCTTGACGGCGAGGTAGCAGCGGCGCCAGAAGAGGAACCGCTGTATGGTCCAACCTATCTGTCACGCAAGTTCAAAGTTGCACTGGCCATCCCGCCATCCAACGATGTGGATGTCTACGCGCATGATTTGGGTCTGATCGCAATCGAGGCAGACGGTCAGTTGGCTGGCTTCAACGTGGCCATCGGTGGTGGTCTCGGGCGCAGCCACGCGAACCCGGCAACCTACCCGCGCCTGGGTAACGTGATCGGCTTCTGCACGCCTGAGCAGCTGCTCACCGTGGTCGAGGCCGTGCTCACGACTCAGCGCGACCATGGAGACCGTAGTGACCGCAGCCAAGCTCGGCTCAAGTACACGATAGACCGCATGGGGCTCGATACCTTCGTCGCAGCATTATACCAACGCACCGGCTTTGCACTCGCGCCGGCACGCGCCGCGCGCTTTAAGACCTCCGGTGATCACTTCGGTTGGGTCGAGCATGAAAACGGCAGCGCCGACCTCATGCTTTTTGTGCCCGGCGGGCGAATCATTGACGATAATCCGGACTATCTATCGTTGATCGGTCTGGATGCTTTGATCCGTGCGCACGGCGGTGAGCTGCGTTTGAGCTGCAACCAGAATCTGATGCTTGTCGGGGTCAAGCCGAAGACGCGCGCACGTCTCGTAGCACTGCTTGAACGTTACGACCTCAATCGCGCACCCCGCTTGACCCCGTTGGAAACTCGGGCGATGGCCTGCGTGGCGCTGCCAACCTGCCCACTGGCAATGGCCGAGAGTGAGCGTTATCTGCCCGCGTTGCTGAGTCGGTTGACCGCGCTGCTAGCTGAGTACGATCTGGCACAGGAGGATATATCGCTACGCATCACCGGTTGCCCCAATGGCTGTGTCCGCCCGTATCTGGCTGAGATCGGTCTGGTGGGTAAGGCGCCGGGTCTCTACGACCTCTATCTTGGCACTGACCGGGCCGGCACCCGGCTTAATGTACGAGTACGCGAGACGTTAGATGAGGCCGGCCTATTAGATGTCCTGCGCCCACTATTCGCGCGCTTTGCGCATGAATGCCAGCCGGGTGAAGCCTTTGGTGACTTTCTTCACCGCCTCAACCTTATCAAGGCATCCGATTCGCGCATACCATTGAACGCGGACATGAGTTCATGACATTCTATGCGACCACCGCGAAGTATGGGCAACACAATGTCGTTTGCGCCTTACCTTAGTTAGTTTTCTACCCTTCCACCCAAACCATGCTATTTATTCATTGGGATACCACGTCATGCACCATGCTGATTCACAGACACTCATAGCGCCCCACGGTGGGCGACTCATCAATCGGCTCATTTCAGTATCCGATCGGGAAAGCACTCTGCATTACGCCGAGACACTCCCGTGCCTTGACCTGACCACGCGTCAGCTGGCCGACATTGAGTGCCTCGCCACCGGAGTCTATTCGCCGCTCGAAGGCTTTGTCTGTGAGCAGGATTATCATGCCATCGTGCATTCGATGCGGCTGGCCAACGGTAGCCTATGGCCCATTCCAGTAGCATTCGATATCGACACCGCCGGTCTGGCCCGAATCGGCATGGCTGATGAGATTAGTCTAGTTTGGGAGAATCGCATTGTCGCATGTTTGCAGATCACTGAGCGCTATCACCCGGACAAGATGACAGAGGCGCGCGAAGTCTATGGAGTGACGGATACCACGCACCCCGGTGTGGCTGCGCTGCAGGCTATGGGTAACACTTATCTTGCGGGGCCAGTGACGCTGATCGATCCCGGCTTGCACCGGGATTTCGGCAAATACAGGTTAACGCCGCTGCAATCTCGTGCGGAGTTTACTCGGCTTGGTTGGCAGCAGATCGCTGCCTTCCAGACTCGGAATCCGATCCATCGGGCGCACGAATATCTGCAAAAAGTGGCGCTCGAGAGTGTTGACGGGCTACTGATCCACCCTCTGGTCGGGCAGACCAAGGCTGATGACATCCCTGCCGCGTTGCGTATTCGAACCTATGAATCGATTCTGGCGAGCTATTATCCCCAGGACCGAATTCTGCTGGCGGTATTCCCCGCAGCTATGCGCTATGCGGGTCCACGGGAAGCGCTTATGCACGCAATCGCGCGTCAGAATTACGGTTGTAGTCACTTTATCGTTGGGCGGGATCATGCCGGTGTGGGTAATTTCTACGGCACCTATGATGCGCAGCGTATTTTTGAGCGCCTGTGTGCCGGCGAACTTGAGATCACCCCCCTACCCTTCGAGAACGCGGCCTATTGCACCCGTTGCACCCAGATGGCCACACGCAAGACTTGTCCGCACACAGAGGATAATTGGCTGCAGCTATCCGGTTCGCGGGTCCGCGAGATGCTCCGCCAAGGCATTCGCCCACCGGCGGAATTCACCCGCCCCGAGGTCGCCGATCTGCTGATGGGTCATACGGAAGCTAACGGTGGAAAACCCTAGCATCAATGGCCACAGATCAGAGCCGAATGGCGTGATAAGTACTCAAACCAGTGTTGAGCCACTGCGATAAGTTCTCCTGATTAGAGTGATGCTCCAGAGACCGTGACTCAAGGTTTGAGCCCCAACCGATCCAAAAAGGACAGCACCGCCTGGCACATGTTGATAATCAAATCATTGCCCTTTATAGCAAGGGAATGACCACACGGGATATCGTGGCTGCCTTTCAGGAGCGGTATGCTGCCAAGGTATCAGCGAACCTTATTTCCAAGCTGACAGAGACCGTCATTGAGCATGTGGTTGCATGGCAAAACAGGCCGTTGGATGAGCTGTATCCCGGCGTCTATAGGGACTGCATCAGGGTGAAAGTCCGGTAAGACAAACGGGTGATCAACCAGGCTGTTTTATTGCCTTGGATATCAACCTTAATGGTGAGAAAGAAGTTTTGGGCTGCTGGATTCAGGAACGTGAAGGTGCCCAATTTTAGTTGTCGGTGTTGACCGAACCAAGACATGAGGTGTGCAGGATATATTCATTGCCTGCGTGGATGGTTGACCGGATTTGCTGAGGCTATCAGGGCTGTTTTTCCACAGACAAAGAGGTACTATGCCATGCATAGGGTACACCATTCACTACGTTTTGGGTCCTGGAAGGAGTGCAAGGTAAGCAGGCTGATCTCCAGCTCGTCACACACCTTCTGTTTCGACACACCGGATCTCTGCTTCTCCGATCAATTCAACAGCTCTACGGCGATCCGGGGCATTGATCATTCTTCCTCTTCATCCCCAGATCGCCTGGGCCTTTTTTCTCAGAACCAGCAGAGCTGCGGTTTCTGCCAGAGCCTTCTCTTGCCGCCGGGGATCTCGCCCCAACGCTTTGATACGCTTCCTATCCACTTTGCGGATATCCTTTAACCGCTTGTTCTGATTGCGGTCCCAATCATTGGCCTGTTCACAAGCCCCAAGAGCCTATCCGGGATAAGTTGCGGGAGAAATACTTTCATAATCGGGCCTTCGACAGCCTTGCAGCGTTGGAGGATCAGCTAGTTGTTGGTCTTAGTGCACTCGAATCAAACCAGGATCGCGTGAAATCTATCACCGGATGAAATACACACCGGCTTATCCATCGAAGCGGTTTGACTCACTGGATGAGGCGCAGGCATGGCAGATAATCAGAGGATGCCCTCCCCCTAAAAATAAACCAACCTTTCATTATCGCGAATTTTTACTCTCAATTGATGAGTGGGCTTTGGATTTCACGGCCTGCGGTTGAATCGGTAATCCCAGCCAGTCGCACCGTTTACGGGCTTGCCTAGCTTGCCTGTTTTCACTAGGCAAACCCAACGATAACCCAAAACCCAGCTGATTACAGCTATCTAAACTTCCATTCCCGGATGAAGAATTATTCCCCAACAGCGATTTCAGCAACTGCAATCGCTGGTTGCTATACAATTGGGCATGTAGGTTCCATCTTTTAAATGGGTTGAAATAAAGCTTCATTTGTCCATAGTTCACGCCCATCCGGGCTTGATTCAGATCGACACCCTTTCCCAAGCTGAAAGGCAAGGTGATAGTTACTCGGCTGTTAACGCCCCGCCCTGCAGCAGGCAAGAAACAACTCATACCCATAATCAACCCCAGAGAAATCAGACAATAACTTATCGTTCCCATCGCATCTCCACGAATCTTCTAAATCATATTGGATCAAACACCTTCATCTGCTTACTCTGAATCATTCATATATTGGGACTGTAAACTTTTTTGTGTCAATGGCGGTTTATCAGAGTGACATTGGTTACCGAACAAAATCATAAACTGGCTCATAGCCTGTTTCCAATCCCGGATTGATATTGTCCACTTTTTCTATCTTCAATAGCCGAGTGGGTTCAGTCACTAAAGCAATACTTCAACTTCTGGTGCCCCATCAAGGTACTACATGGAAAAATATCCACCGGGCTATACTTTCACAAGCATGGCAGCCTCTGAAGGCCGGATAACAGAGACAGGAATGGCACACCTTAAATGGTTACTCTAACCGCTCCGCCAATGGAATCCAGTTCACCTGAGAGAATTGGGAGATAAGGCTCGATACTTCGATGTGGCTAGCGACCACTGAAATATTGGCTCATTCGGTTGACCCCTTCATGAAGATTATCCATGCTTGTGGTATAAGCAAAGCGGACATGTTGCTCGGCGCCAAAATGTCCGAAATCTTCGCCTGGGGTTACCGCTACCCCAGCTTCTTCAAGGAGATGATGGGAAAGCTCACTGCCAGTCATACTAAAGTGCTCACAATTCGCATACAAATAAAAAGCACCATCTGGTACAACCGGGATCTCGAATCCCAGTTCGGTCAATGTAGCCAGCAGATAGTTTCGACGTTCAAGAAATTCTATCCGCCGGGCCTCAAGTAAATCATCACTTTGCGGTGAGAGCGCCGCTATGGCGGCATACTGGGCTGGCGTAGATGCGGCAATATAGAGGTTTTGTTGCAGCTTCTCAATCGCTTTGAGATAGTTTTCAGGAGCAACCAGCCATCCCAGACGCCAGCCAGTCATACCAAAATATTTGGAAAAACTATTGACGACAAAAACATCATCAGCAATCGAAAGCGTGGTAAGTGGCGGTTGGTCTATATAGATTAGACCTTGATAAATCTCATCGACGATCAGGCAGCCCATCTGAGTGCGGGCATATTCGGCCATTTCGCGAAGATCGGACTCTGGAATCATCGTTCCGGTAGGATTTGCCGGGGAAGCTAGCAATGCAGCGCGTGTTTGACGACTCCAGTGTGCGCGCAACAATTCGCCAGTCAATTGATAGCGGGTGGCGCGATGTACTGGTACATACCGTGGTCTACCTCCAAAAATATAGAGCATATTTGGATAACATGGATATCCGGGATCAGTCAATAAAACCTCATCACCCACATCGACAATAACCGCTAAAATCAATTGTAAAGCAACTGAGGCTCCGCTGGTTACAATGATTCGATTCGGATCGATTGAAACATTATGCCTGCGCTCATAGTAATCCCGAGCTATTGCCTGACGTAACTCTGTAAGTCCTGCCGCCGGTGTGTAACCCAGGTTCTTGAGTTGCAAGGCATTCATTCCGGCGCGGACTACCGAGCTAATAGGGGAGAAATCGGGTTCACCCAGCTCCATGTGAACTATGGATAATCCATCCTGCTCCAGTTCCCGAGCTCTAGCTAGCAATTCCATTGCTCTAAAGGGTTCTATATCGTGAATTCTCCGGGCCATTGGGTGAGATTGCAATTTCATTTTTTGCTCTTGACCTGTTTACTTGTACGGGTACGACAGCGTTGTTGCCGAGGGGTCAAGGTATTATATTTTCCGGCATAAGGGTTTTCCGTAGTACGGAAATCAATCACTATAGGGATACCAACTAGATTCAGTGCCTTTCGGTAAGCATTAGCCAGATATCGCTTGTAGGACCCTGGAAGGCGTTCAGTCTGATTCCCGTGAATAACAACGGTGAAAGGACGATTTATACCGGGATGAGCAAAACGTAATTTGATGCGCCTACCGCGCGCTAAAGGAGGCTGATGTTTGATGATAAATTTTTCCAGCAGGCGTGTCAGTTGAGAGCTGGTTGCCTGAAAATGTAAGCTAGAATTAGCACGTTGGACTGCGGCAAATAAATTTCCTACACCACTGCCATGCAATGCAGAAATAAAGTACCTTTCAGCATAATTGAGAAAATCAAGCTTTAAATCGAGGCTTCGCCGTACTGCCTCACGTTCCATGATCGAAAGGCCATCCCATTTGTTGATAGCAATGACCAATGGAGCGCCCGAGTCGATAACCAGGCCAATTAGATGCGCATCCTGCTCACTGATTCCAGTTTTAGCATCGAGTACAAGAATAACTACGTCTGCAATACTGATAGATTCCAGCGTTTTGATTACGCTAAACTTTTCAATCGTCTCTTTAACTCGGGCCCGACGTCGAACCCCTGCCGTATCGATTAGAGTATAGGCTTGCGCATCGCGCTTGAAGGGGATGTGAATGGCATCTCTCGTGGTTCCCGGCTGATCCATCACGAGTACACGATTTTCGCCGAGGATCCGATTAACTAGTGTCGATTTACCGACATTAGGCCGTCCAATAAAAGCGATACGGATGCCCATGGTGACCTGATCTGACCAACTCTCATAGGAGGAACAAGGGGAAGGGTTTGCCCCGAGAAGTGATTTAATCAGGGTATCAATACCCGAATCCTGTTGTGCAGAGATGAAATTTGGAATTCCCAGGCCTAAACTGGAGACTTCGGCCAAAATGCTATTTCGATCTGCTTTATCCGCTTTGTTGATCACCAATGCGATAGGCTTACTCAGCTCACGAAATTCCTGAGCCAATATTTCATCCCCAGCAGTAATTCCAGCTTTGCCATCAACAAGAAATAAGATGTGGGTTGCTTCCCTCAGTGCCTGGCGGCTTTGCTCACCCATCCTATAATCGATCAATTGCGATTCCTCGCCCAATCCCCCCGTATCGATAACGACAAATTGTGTATTACCTCGCTGACCTATACCGTATTTACGATCTCGCGTGAGGCCGGGGATATTCGTCACCAGCGCATCCCGAGTTCTGGTTAGCCGGTTAAATAGTGTTGATTTGCCCACATTTGGACGGCCAACGAGTACTAATACCGCCTGCATGTCAAATTATCCTGTAGCTGGTGAACAGAACGGCCCATCAGAATGGGCCACCAAATAATCCTTTGGTGGTTTTTATGGCCTTACCCGCTGACCTAAGCGCGCGATAGGCGGCAAGCGTGCCGGCCGCAGTTTGCACATAGACAACTCTGCCAATCGCAATCGGAGCAGCTTGAATACCACTGGAATCCACTCGTTCTCGTGCTACGAATGCCCCGGTCTTGGTCGACATCCATTGCAGATAACCTGCAAAGTCTCCCACTACGATAGACCGACCAATCACTGCGGGAGCAGTCACCTCGCGAAAACGCAACCCGCCCTGTCTCCATAAAGAAGCCCCATCACTACGATCAAGAGCCCAGATATCACTACTCGCATCAGTAATAAATACAGCGTTCTTATTGACCGCAAGCCCCGCATAAGACGTCATGGGATGCGTCCAAAGGATTTGGCCGTTGCTGGCTTGTACTGCAACGGCATTGCCATGATAAGGAGCTGCAAAAACCAGGCCATCCACAATGATGATGCGCCCATCGACGCCATCTAGTTGCTGGACTTCCGTTGGTCCACTGGGTTCACCGGCTTTCAACGTCCAAACCGTGCTACCACTGGAAACATTGAATGCTATGAGTTTGCCATCAGAGAAACCGGAAATTACCAAGCCGGAATTTATGATAGGCTGAGACTTGCCATGCATAATCAGCATGTGTTCCTGATAACTATAAGTCCAGTTGATATTACCCGTTGCCGTATTGATAGCAAATAGTTTGCCATCGTTAACGTGCGCAATCACGATATTCCCGGAAGCATTTGAGATTGAGATCACTTTGCTGGAAAGCCGGGCTTTCCAGATCACATCCCGGCGCTTTAAATTAACACCAAAGAGTACTCCATCCTGGCCACCCACAAACAACATACCTTCTCCACCGCTGACACCACCAACCAGATGATGGCCGATATTGATCGACCAGAGGTGTGCGCCGTTCTTAAGGTTGATGGCAACGACATGGCCATCATAACTAGCAGCATAAAGAACCTGATGGGATATATAAGGTTTCAACTGCAGGAAATATCCTCCATTACCATCCCCAACGTGGGCTGTCCATATTTTTTCAACGACTAGAGTTGGCTTGATCGGTTTCAATAATATCGGAGGTCGCGTATTTTTTTCACTCCCAAAAAGGCCGCATCCGCTCAATGAAAGGAAACCAAGTAGCAGAACTACCCAAACTATGCCTCCTTTCATCATTTCTGTAATTCCTTAACGGATGAATCCATCCCGGTAAGTTTCAATTCCAGTATTCCCGTCGGGAGACCTTGTGCTTGTGCCGCGGCCACCGCCTGGGCGAAGGCAGCATGGGCTTTTTTCTGTCCATTCTTGGCTAGCCAGGCATCACCGACAAGATTATTGACCAAAGGAAGATACACCTCACTAAAAGGCGACCTCAGCAGTGCTAACGCCTCATCTGGTTTATTCTGGGTGATACGTATCTTGGCGAGGCGCAAGACAGCCAGTCGCCGCAATGCGGGCTGTGAACCATGATGGACTACCCAGTCCAAGAGGCCCGCCGCTCGCCTGAGTTTATTATTTTCAACGGCTATTTTTGCCAGGATTAATTGGCCGAGGGCTGCGTAAGGTGTCGTTGGATAGCGCTGAATGAGGGTATCCACATTATTTTGCAGCTGAGTCGGCGCATGATTTTTCAAGGCGATTTCAACACGGTAATATATTGAAGCGGCTTTTTCATCTTGCTTTGTTTTATGGTAAACCCATGTCTGCCAAACGATCACACCAATGACAACTAGGACCCCAGCCAGCACTAACCAGCGCCCATATTTACGCCACCATTGATGTAGCTGCAAAAATTCTTCGCTATCCAGCATATTCAATACATGATCTCCAATATTAGCTTGGCGGACAGATCTTATCGATCTCAGTCAGCAAATCAGTTTGTGCCACGGTAATTTGTTCAGCCAACCTATGCATTTTCCTGATTGTGACCCGTTCGGTCTGCAATTCATCTTCACCAATAATGAGGACAACTGAGGCCCTCCTTCGATCTGCTTGCTTCATCTGAGTCTTTAATCCTGACTCACCACAGTATACCGACACCTTCAGATCTCGCCTGGCTCCCCGCAAAACTTCACCGAGATGAAGAGCCTCCTGCCGGGCAGCAGTATCCTGGCTTAAAATATAAATAATTGGGGTGAGCTTGTCCGGACCAAGCCCCTGCTTGTCCAACAGACTTTGGAGTCTTTCGATTCCCATCGCGAATCCACAAGCTGGCGTCGAACGACCTCCCAACTGCTCAACCAGGTCATCATAACGCCCACCTGCACAAACTGTACCTTGCGTACCCAGATCTTCAGTAATCCATTCAAAAACTGTGTGTGAATAATAGTCCAAACCGCGCACGAGGCGTGGGTTGATCTTAAAATCAATACCGATTTTACTAAGGATTTCGCATAAGCCTTTGAAATGTTGGCGAGATTGTTCATCTAACCCGTCGATCAATAGTGGAGCATTCATCAATACTTTTTGGGTCTCTTCATTCTTGCTATCAAGGACTCGTAATGGATTACTTTCCATCCTGCATTGGCTATCAGAATCCAGCGCATGGTGATTTTCACGTAAAAAATTTAGCAGTTTTTTCCAGTATTCCTTGCGACTTTCTGCATTACCAAGTGAATTGATTTCTAGCCTTATACCCTTCAATCCCAGCTTGTTCCATATCCGGGCGGTTAGCAGAATGATTTCTGCATCAATGTCCGGGCCATGCATGCCAAAAGCTTCGGCACCGATCTGATAAAATTGGCGATAGCGCCCTTTTTGGGGGCGTTCATGGCGAAACATGGGTCCAACATACCATAGACGAATGAGCTGATTATAAAATAATCCATGCTCAATGCCTGCCCTGACGCAGCCTGCAGTTCCTTCTGGCCGCAAGGTCAGACTATCTCCATTGCGATCAATAAAAGTGTACATTTCTTTTTCTACTATATCAGTAACTTCACCGATAGATCGCTTGAATAACTCGGTTTTCTCAATAATCGGTGTTCTAATTTGCTGATAATCATAGGATGTAATGACCTCTGTCACCTGAGATTCCAACCAATTCCAGAGCGGGTTCTCATCAGGCAAAATATCATGCATCCCACGTATCTTTTTTATGGATTTAGTCATGAATGTCCTATTTTATCCATACGAAATATGACAATAATAGATCAATGTGTTGTTTTGCCGTTGCCCGTTAACGTGAAATGAGCCGTATGATTGACTCGAATGTAGTGTGATATATTGATACTCTTCCCATTTATTTCCATAACTATGGCGGGTGCATTACCCAGAACGATTTGAAAGGGAGGTATACCTTTCACTATTTGAATGCCTCCGCCCGGAAATAGCCCGATCAAGAGGGTCTTTCCGGTCCGATCGCGGATTTGCACCCAACTGGAATGGATAAATCTCAAGTACACAGCAACCTGACTATTGGTATGGGATTGTAATTGTAGTTTTGAATCAGGATTCAATGGAGCCTCTGAAGCCCCATGAAGAGCCGATTTCGCATGAGCCGTTTCCTTTATTACTTGAGTGTGTTGATTGTGAATTGACGAATTTACACTCGGCATTGCCGGATGAATAGCGGAATGCTTCTCAAATAACTGCTTTACTCGCTGTAATTGACTGCTTGAGGTTGCTTTCTTACTAATGATTCCGGCTGCAGCGGGTAATACCGATTTTATCGGATTAGGCTTCACGATGACGTGATCAACTGATCTACCCCGCTTTTCCAGAGGCTTTGTTTGATGATTGGCTGTAAAAGGTGCTGTTGCTGGCCTGGTCAACCACCAGGCTGAAATAACGATAAGCGCAAGCGCAACCAATGCGCCTACCGCCTGGATACGCCGGCGGTAATCCTTCTTGACTCGTTCTTTCTCCTCGCCGGTCACCTTGCTTACTGCTTTCGGATGATGCAGCGCTTGCGATCCTAGAACGAGCTGCTCATCCAAATTTAGCAAGTGAATATAGGCTTTTTGATAGCCTCTGAAAAAGACGGGCAGTACACCACTGGAATCATCCCCTTCCAGCTGAAGAATAATATTCTTATCCAGATTCAATGATCTGGATATATCATCAAGCGTTAAACCAACATCCTCCCGCATTTTCCTTAAGATAGATCCAGGAGAAGATTTCGTGGATTGCTGGCTGAAATCATTCTCGGTAATGGTCATGATCCCTGCCCCCGCAAAAGCGCTTTGGCTTCTGGAGAATTGGGATACTTCAGATAAAGTATCCGTGCACAATTGGCCGCCGCATTGAGATTATTCAGATGCCGTTTTATTCGCATACACAGGCCCAACATGGCTGGAGATGAATTGAGGGCCGATCCGGGAATCATCCCCAGATAGTGCTCAGCCTGTACCCAGTCTTCATTTTTAGCGGCGATTTTGGTGAGGTTAAAAAGTGCTGGTGGAAACAGAGGGGCCACTTTGAGTGCCTGCTGAAATTTAGATATGGCTTTCGGAAGTTTCCCCGCGTTCAGATAACATAAACCGGCATTAGCATAAGCATATTGTGGAGTTCGGTATAAAGGATTGCTCAACGCCAGGCGAAATTGCTTTTGAGCCGCGCCGTACTCCTTTTGCGAGCACAAAAATGCACCGTAATTGTTATGTACATCAGATTCTCCAGGATTGAGCTCGAGCGCTTTTTGAAAAGCATTTCTGGCTTTATCAGTTTCTCTTAGTCGCTGCATCAGCAAAGCGTAAGCATTCAATACCTTGGGAGAGTTTGGATATTGAGATAGGGCTAATTTAAGTTTTTGATAGGCCCGATTCAGATGCCTTTGCTGCATATAATCGATACCCAATTGAGCATTGATCAACCCCGCTCTGTGTAGCCGATTTTTATTGATCGTCGTTGGTTGAATCGCGCAACCAGTCAATCCAATGATGATTGTCAACGATAGTATTGCACCCCACAACCAATGAACGCGAGTCATTTCGGTAATTCCATACGGGCAAAGTGTAACACCCGGTGGCTTCTATCCTGAATCCTGCCAGCCAACTGCCCACAAGCGGCATCAATATCCTCACCTCGCGTTTTGCGCGTAATCGCATGCAATCCACCGTGAATAAGAATATCTCTGAATTGATCAATAACAGCCGGATCGGAACGCACGAAAGTGGTTCCCGGGAATGGGTTGAAAGGTATCAGATTCATTTTGGCAGGCAGCTCGCCGAGCAAGCTGACCAATTGCCTGGCATGTTCAGGGCGATCATTGATGCCTTTTAGCATGACGTATTCGAAAGTAATACTACTTTTGCGTGGCTTACTTTCCAGAAAGCGCCGACACGCAGGCAGTATTAATTCGAGTGGATACTTTTTATTTAGTGGAACCAGTTGGTTGCGTAACTCATTAGTTGGGGCATGTAAGGAAATTGCCAAGCTGACATCCAGCCGATCTTTGAGGCGATCCAGGGCGGGGACGACACCGGAAGTACTTAATGTTACCCGCCGTTTCCCCAAACCATAGGCTAAGTCATCCATCATGATATCGACCGCAGAGACAACAGCCTCGAAATTCAGTAAAGGTTCGCCCATTCCCATGAAGACGATATTGGATATGGATCGATTTCGTCCCACTCCGGATTGCAGCCTGGAGTGGGCAATCCATAATTGCCCAACAATTTCCGCAGCAGTCAAATTGCGGTTGAACCCCTGCCTTGCCGTCGAACAGAAGGTACAATCCAAAGCACAGCCAACTTGAGAGGAAACACACAAAGTGCCCCGCCCTACCTCAGGAATATAGACCGTCTCGATACAATTCCCATCTTCCAGACGCAATAGCCACTTTTTTGTGCCATCAGCGGAGGATCTTTCCAGCGTAATTTCAGGCACTCTGATTTCGGCGATATCTTTTAGTTTTGTGCGTAATCCCACTGATAAATCTGTCATTTGAGACCAATCTGCTATTCCACGCTGATGCAACCATTTCATTAATTGTCTGGCACGGAATCTCGCTTCACCTAACTCTAGGAAAAAGTTCTCCAGAGCCAACCGATTCAGGCCTAAGAGATTGATTGTTTGCCCGGTACCTAACGATGCCATGCTATAACAGATTTGATGCGCTAGAAATTAACGCGAGCAGATTTGAATATCGCTAAAGAAAAAGTGGATCTCCTGAGCAGCTGTTTCAGGCCCGTCAGATCCATGAACTGCGTTTTTATCAATCGAATCTGCGAAATTAGCTCTAATCGTTCCCACTTCAGCCTGGCGTGGATCTGTCGCCCCCATTAACTCCCGATTTTTAGCAATAGCATTTTCACCTTCTAGAATTTGGATCATAATCGGGCCTGAAATCATAAAACTGACGAGGTCGTTAAAGAAAGGACGCTCTTGATGAACCGTATAAAAAGCTTCTGCCTGATCCTTGCTTAGGTATTGCATACGGGCAGCTATAATTTTTAAGCCAGCCTCCTCAAACCGGCTATATATCTTGCCGATCACATTCTTTACGACAGCATCAGGTTTAATAATAGAAAGTGTTCGTTCAATCACCATATCAAATTTTACTCCTTCGGTAACAGGTTAGACCAAACCGTTGACCTGGTATTACTAACAAAACAGGCTGCATATTTTTCAATAACTGGCTACCCTATATTCATCACACAATTTTTCAATGAAAAACGGTCAACAAGTTTAAACTAGATAACCATCATACTGAAGCCCACAAACTCCCCGGTTCAATGTTTTGTCTCACCTAAACGATGGTCCGAAACAATACTGGAGAGCGGGATATTGTGCCTGAGCATGGGATTTCCATGCAGATCTTTATTTATCACTCCCGCTCTTCAAGCCAAGCCCCCTGAATGGCTTCAAGAATCCTTTCTCCCGAATGTTTCGGATTATCTACAAAATCCTCTAGCTCGCAAATCCACTGATATAAATCGGTGAATCTTACATATTGTGGATCGATATCCGGATGGGCTTCATCCAGGGCAACAGCTATCTCTCGTATGTCTTTCCAGGTCAGGTTCATGTCCTGTATTCTCCACCCATGCTGAATATTGTAATTTTAGCGCTATTTGGATAGAGGGAGAGCCTTGTCTCGCCATGCTCCAGCACTCCGTTAATGACTTTCGGACGCTAAGTTAATGGTGTATCTAGGAATTTCAACTATCAAATTATCATGATCTATAATAACTTGACAGCTTAATCTGGAATCAGGGTCCAGTCCCCATGCCTTGTCCAGCATATCTTCCTCTTTTTCTGTAGGATCAGGCAATGAATCATATCCTTTGCGAACATACACATGGCAGGTCGTGCAAGCACAAGCCTTTTCACAGGCATGCTCTATCTCGATTCCATTCGCCAAGGCACTGTCTAGAATACTCGTACCGGGTTCGACTTCCATTTCCGCGCCTTGAGGGCAAACAGTTTCATGTGGAAGAAATTTGATTTTTGGCATAGGTAACAAATCCTTATAGGAATTAGAATGAACTTTCTACAAGCGTTGTAGGAGCCAGAGCATAGCTCTAAATACGGCCTTTGATTCCTCTATTTTGATGTCTCGGTTATATCCCGTTCCCTCAATATCTTGTAGGCTTAGGCCTTTTCAGAAGATCGATATCTTCATTTAATGACCTGCCTCCTTAATGTCTCCGATATATCGGCCAGCAATGGCCTTGCGAACCGTGGTATCCATGCGCTTAGAGACAAAAGACCTAGCGGCCTCCTCCATAGTTTGGATCGCTTTCTCAATAGCTTCGGTGTTGTTGCCAGCAGCCAGTCTTTCCAGATTGGAACGAGCTTTTTCTATTTGTTCACGTTCAGCCTTATCGGCCAAAAGTTGATTGCCATCGGTATGCAAAGCAGATTGAAGTGCTTCCAGGACCTGGCGAGCTTCGACCTGTTGCTCACGTAAACGCCGCAATATCTTGTCTTCCTCGGCATGATCAATGGAATTATGCAACATGGATGCGATCTCCTCATCGGTCAGGCCATATGAGGGTTTGACTTGAATTTCCGCTTGTATTCCATTGATTTTTTCCTGGGCGGATACATTTAATAAACCATCGGCATCTACTTGAAAAGTCACTTGAATCCTGGGTGCTCCAGCGACCATGGGGGGAATGCCCTTGAGGGTAAACTGCCCCAGTGAACGACATTCATCGACCAAATCCCGCTCTCCCTGAACCACATGAATTATTATGGCTGTTTGTCCATCTTTAAAGGTGGTAAATTCCTGTGCCCGGGCGACAGGAAGTGTCGTATTTCGCGGAATAATCTTTTCAACCAATCCACCCATCGTTTCGATCCCCAGTGACAAGGGGATGACATCCAGTAACAACATATCAGTATCAGGTCTGTTGCCCGCAAGCAGATCAGCTTGGATAGCGGCTCCAATAGCGACGACTTTGTCGGGATCTATATTCGCGAGAGGTTCTCTGCCAAAAAATCCGGTGACTCGTTCATGTACTCGGGGTACTCGGGTCGAACCGCCCACTAAAACTACAGATTGGATATCTTCACGATCGATGTGAGCATCACGCAATGCTCGTCTGCTGACCTGGAGTGTCCGGTTAATGTAAGTATCGATCAGAGCGTTCAATTGAGTTCTTGTGAGTTCTCCTTGCCAAAGCTGCTTTTTATCATGGGTCAATTGAATCTGAATTGTAGTTTTCTCAGTTTCGGATAATACTTCTTTCGCATTCCGCGCATCCCGCATAATACGACGTAAGAGGTGATGATCCGAGGCATCTTCGATGCTCGCCTCATTCAAGATCCATTCCGCAATAGCGCGATCAAAATCATCCCCACCCAGGGCGCTATCGCCACCTGTGGCTAATACCTCGAATACTCCCTGATTGAGCCGCAGTATAGAAATGTCAAATGTACCACCACCTAAGTCATAAACAGCCACCACGCCATCAGTATCACGATCTAAACCATAAGCCACCGCAGCTGCGGTGGGTTCATTCAGCAACCGAAATACATTAAGCCTTGCCAGCTTAGCCGCATCTTTGGTGGCTTGACGCTGCGCATCGTCGAAATACGCGGGTACGGTAATCACCACACCACTTAATTCTCCACCCAAGGTTTTCTCTGCGCGTTTTTTAAGCGCTTTCAATATCTCTGCAGAGATCTCAATGGGTGTAAGATCTCCTGCCACCGTGTGAATACGAGGTACCTCTTCATTTTTTGAAGCAAAATGATACGGTAGCTTTCCCGCCAGAGTCTTGAGATCAGAGACTTTCCGCCCCATAAGACGCTTGATCGAAGCAATGGTATTAAATGGATCATCAGTTGCCGCAGTTTTGGCTTCCTCACCGATCAGGACTGATCTGTCCGGCAGATAACGCACCACAGAAGGCAATAGATGGTTTCCGTTTTCATCAGGAAGTATTTCTGCCGCGCCGCCACAAACCGAAGCTATTAATGAATTAGTCGTTCCTAGATCTATTCCTGCAGCAAGATGATATTCATGCGAATTAGCCAATCTGCCAGATTCCGAGATTTGCAGCAAAGCCATGTTGTACCATCCTGTATGTCTTGAAATGGTTTAATTGATTACTGTTGCATTCGAGCAAGTATTAATAAAATTAATAGTGGTCACGAGAGATTCAATTAATTCTTAAACGACCTGATCTTCGTAATCATCCATATGCCGCTCAACCTGATCAAGAAGGCGGTTATAGAAACCAAGCCGGAGTAAATCACCTTTCGCTTGCTGTAATTCAGCCACCTGATAATGCAATGTGAAGCGCTCGAAAATAGATTTTTTTTCGGAAATCAAGCTTTCCCTTAGTTGTTGCAGAGCCGCCAAAGGATCAGGTGAATTTGCTGCCTTCTCCACAGATTCATGGAATTCCATTTGCCTCATGAGAAAAGTCGCATCATTCAAAGTGGCCCGGCCATCATCCATGCAGATGCCAGCTAGCTCCAGCAGGTAATGAGCTCGTTTGCATGGATGATGCAAGATTGTGAAAGCTTCATTTATGAATATCGCGGTTTCCATCGCCTGGCGTTGTTCTGAGGCATTGGCAGTAGCATATCGATCAGGATGATAACGTCCTTGTAAGGCTTGATAACGCTCACGCAAGGTAGCCAAATCGATTGAAAAATCTCTTTCCAAACCAAATAAATCAAAGTAGTTTTTTTTAAAATCAATGGGTTCCAGTAATTTACTCATGTCACACATTAAAACTCTCGCCACATCCACAACGATTTTTTTCATTGGGATTCGAAAACTTGAAGCCTTCGTTCAGACCTTCACGGACATAATCAAGTTCAGTACCCTCCAGGTAAACCAGACTCTTGGCATCAACTAGAAGCTTGACCCCCTTGTCTTCAAGGATAATGTCCCCGACATCTGCCTTGTCCGCATATTCTATGACGTAAGCCATACCGGAACAGCCGGTGGTCTTAACGCCGAGACGTATGATACCTTCGCCTTTGCCGCGCTTATTGACGAAAGCTCGAATTCTGTCAACCGCAGCCTCTGTCAGTGTTATTGCCATCACACACCTTCCTAATTGCAATTTGAATCTATCTGAATAGATTGCGTGTTCAATGGGTCGCCCATTGAACACTTTTTAGATCGATACCCTGTTGATGCATCTCCCAAAGTGGAGAGATCTCTCGTAACTTGTCAACGGCAGTCTTTAGTTTTTCAATGGCATAATCGATTTCCCCGCTTGTCGTATAGCGGCCGATAGAAAATCTGATTGAACTGTGCGCCAACTCATCTTCCCTTCCCAGCGCCCGTAAAACGTAACTGGGCTCAAGGCTGGCGGAAGTGCAGGCAGAGCCAGATGAAACAGCCAGATCGCGCAAGGCCATCATCAGACTTTCTCCTTCAACAAAGGCAAAGCTGACGTTGAAAATACCGGGATAACCCTGCTCGAGATCACCATTAATATAAATCTCTTCCATTTCCTGAATGCCCGTCAGAAGACGATCTCGCAAATCCCGAACACGCTCCACATCCAAACTCATTTCTTCACGGGCAATCCGTGCGGCTTCTCCGATTCCAACGATCTGATGCGTAGCCAAGGTGCCGGATCGCATCCCTCTCTCATGCCCTCCACCATGCATTTGTGCCTCCAGTCGAACTCTTGGCTTGCGGCGGACATACAATGCGCCAATTCCCTTTGGCCCATACATTTTATGGCCGGAAATACTGATGAGATCAATGTCTATGGCTTGTACGTCAAGAGGGATCTTACCAACGCTTTGTGCAGCATCCACATGCAACAAAATGCCGCGACTTCGGGTCAGCTGACCGATAGCCCGCAGATCCTGAATAACACCTATCTCATTACTGACATGCATGATCGATACCAGAATGGTGTCATCCCGAAGCGCCTCTTCAATCCGTTCGATGGGAATCAAGCCGTTAGGTTCGGGATCCAGGTAGGTGACTTCGAACCCCTCCCGCTCAAGCTGGCGACAGGTATCTAACACAGCCTTATGTTCTGTTTTGCTAGTTACCAGATGCTTTCCTTTGCGCTGATAGAAATGCGCCACGCCCTTGATGGCCAAGTTATCAGATTCGGTTGCCCCGCTGGTCCAGACAATCTCTTTTGGATCAGCATTGATTAATTGGGCAAGATATTCACGCGATTCTTCCACCAGTTTCTCGGCATCCCACCCAAATTTGTGGCTGCGCGAAGCGGGGTTGCCGAAGGTACCCGTTCGGGTAAGGCAGGCACACATCCGTTCCGCGACACGTTCATCCACTGGAGTTGTGGCCGCGTAATCAAGATAGATCGGGGTTTTTAATTCACTCATACCCATTCACTCCTTATGGTAGTCATGCCGGGAAACCGGTATTTCCGAGTTTCTGGCGATCATTCTGATTTTTATATACTGTGGCAGTTATTTTGATCAGGTACCTACTGACGGATTTCTACTTTCTCTTGTTCATCCGAATTCGTCGCACTGGGTCACATTCACGTTTTTATTGATCGCCACGGCAATTTCCCCGACCCTCAAGTACTTTTCACCCATCCCACACGGCGCAAACGCGAAAAGGATCACCCCCATAGGACGGGAATATTTTTCACTGCCCGGAATTCCAGCCAGTGAAACGGGATTTCACACCAGGTCAAATCCAGCCTGGCCGAGGTCGTCGATCCGGCGCCTGTAGTTAGTCCCAAGACCTGCGCCTCAGCACTTAAAAAGGATAACAATAACTTAGTATTTTAGTCAACTATTATCGCCAGGCGACCCTGGCGTGGCTTTTGCAGAGAGGCCATTAGATGAATTCCCGGCGCTCGGATCAAGATCGCATTTGGCCAACTCAGGAAGGGGCCGATCATCGATGTCACCGCCTAATTTATGCACTGCAGCGCGCAATTGGGCGAATTTCTCATCTACTTGGTGAGTGTGATCCAGCAGACATTCAATTGCGTGGGCCACAGGATCAGGGGCATCACGAGTTACCCCATAAGCATCAAATCCCAGTTTGTTAGCTTGGGCCTGGCGGCGTCTCATGGCTTCATCCCAGCGTATGATATGTGCAGGTATACCGACGGCCGTAGCACCGTCAGGTATGTCCTTCAAGACGACAGCGTTGGAGCCAATCCGTGAATTATTGCCTAGACGAATGGGTCCCAATACCTTGGCTCCGGCGCCGATTACAACATTATTGCCCAGCGTAGGATGACGTTTTCCTTTTTGTCGGCTCGTACCACCCAGCGTAACTCCGTGATAAATAGTACAGTCATCCCCGATGATTGCAGTCTCTCCGATGACCACCCCCATCCCATGATCAATGAAAAACCGCCTGCCTATCCGGGCTGCGGGATGGATTTCTATTCCCGTCCACCGCCGGGCAAACGCAGATAATGCCCGGGCACACCACAGCAAACCTCTACTCCAAAGGACATGAGACATTCGATGAAAAATCACGGCATGAAGCCCCGGATAAGTGGTAAACACTTCAAATATTGTCCGCGCCGCCGGATCTCTGGCAAAGATGCAATGGATATCTTCCTTTAATGTTTTAAACATAACCCTCTTATATCCTGGGAATTGTCTTTATCAAAAATGATAAATGATTATCATCAGACTCATTTGGCCCGATTTTTTTGTGCCGCCGACAAAATGCCGCGAAGGATATTAATTTCTGTTTTACGTAATCGGGTGCGCATAAATAGCCGCCGCAACCGGCGCATTAGCAGCTTGGGATTTGCCGGATCCAGAAAGTCAAGATCAATCAGGGCTTGCTTCAAGTGTATAAAAAAAGCTTCGACCTCCTCCTGATGCGCCATTACTTCGCCTGCGGCTTCCTCCTTGCTTTTTTCACCTAATCCAATCAAATGGCACTCATAGGCTAATACCTGGACTGCGGCGGCAAGATTCAGGGAGCTGAAATTATTGACTGTAGGGATAGTGACTCGATAATGACAACGCTCCAATTCCCGATTGCTCAAGCCGCTACGTTCCCGGCCAAAGAGAACAGCCGCTGCGGTACTATTATTTTTCAGTTCCATACGCAGTTGTTCGGCCATGGATCTGGGAGTCAGAGTGGGCCAATCCAGATTGCGGGGGCGGGTACTGGCGCCAATGACCAGCGTATCATCCTGAATAGCTTCATCCAGGCTCTGGCAAACTATCACCCCAGCCAAAATATCATCGGCACCGGATGCCCTGGCGGTCGCTTCGGCATGTGGATAAAGGGCGGGCCTCACCAGGTAAAGCTGATGCAATCCCATGGTTTTCATGGCTCGCGCAGCGCCACCAATATTACCGGGATGGCTGGGTTCGATCAATACAAAACGGATACGCTCAAGATTAATGCTTGCGGGTATCTCTTTGTCTGCTGGAGTCTGGTATCCTTGTTCGCTGGTTCTCTCAATTAGATCATGCATCATGCACCCTTTTTTGAATACAGCCATTAAAGCAGCCCGCACTGCTTCCTCGATCATCCTCCGCTATGCGGATCGGCTTGATTTAATTCACGTAACCAGTAAGCAGCGCAACGATTTTGTCAGTGACGTTGACCGGCGGGCAGAAGAAAGTATTATACGAATTCTCCACCACGCATATCCTGATCATGCCATTCTTGCTGAGGAAAGCGGGCAGGATGGTGATGGCGAATATCAATGGATCATTGACCCACTCGATGGCACCACGAACTATCTCCGTGGGATTCCCCATTATGCAATTTCCATCGCCCTGAGTTTTCATGGGCGCCTTGATCAGGCGGTTATCCTCGATCCGGTCAAAGATGAATTATTTGCGGCAAGCCGTGGAGCAGGCGCATCTCTCAATCACAGGCGAATCCGCGTCAGTGCGCGCAACAGCCTAGAGGGAGCACTATTGGGTACGGGAATACCTTTCCGGGAAAATCAGGATGTCGATACTTATATGGCTACATTGCGCGATTTTATCGGACCTATCGCAGGTATTCGCCGCCCCGGATCCGCCGCCCTGGATTTGGCTTATGTAGCTGCAGGCCGTTTTGACGGTTACTGGGAAAGCGGGTTAAAACCCTGGGATATGGCCGCTGGCGCCCTCTTGGTGCAGGAAGCGGGGGGATTGGTCTGCGACTTCAATGGAGCCGATGAGTATCTCAAAACTGGTAATATTGTAGCTGCCCCCCCTAAAGTACTCAAACCCATGTTGGGAAATATTCACAACCATTTCACCGCAAATTAAATCAATAAGGTAATCTCTTGCCAGAGTTAATGGATTACCTCATTGATTTAAGAGATAATTCCCCCTGTTTAGGGTGGCCATTGTCATTCATGCTCATCCTTACCCTCTTTCTTGCGCATTTCCCGCAGCCGGCGACGAAGCCGCCTCGTAATTTCGGTATCCAATGAATCCGGCCATAGCAAAATAGCTCTTCGCCCAACGCCCTGAAGCTTGAGCCCCAGGATAATTAATTTGGGGTGAACAAAATAATCAGGGGTAAGCGTGGCTTCATGTTCTCGCCCACTGCCATCCCATACTCGCCATTTACCTGAGGCATCCCACACCAAGCGTAAAATACTGCGTGATGAATTCATGAGCACGTAAAGGCTCAGGGTTCGATAAAGACTGGTCGCAAGCATCAAGCCAAGCAAGATCTGCACGGGTGCAGGTAAATCAATATATATCAGCGCTAGGGCAGCGGTCATGTGGCCCAGGATGAGAAAGCCAGCAAACAGGCGGGAAGGTTTAACTTGCAGATAAAGCGGCTCTGCGGATTTGAAAGATAAGTTGGGAGAGTTCCGGGTCATGAGTTTGCATCTGCCCTGTTAATAAACCGAACAATACTTGATCAGAATACTCCAGCAGGCGTTCGAATGCGATACATTGACAGGTATCCATATCATCCTGAGCGCGATCAAAAAAAGGAATCAGCAATTCATTGAACTCTAGCATTCCACGGCGGCCATACCAGGTTAGTGCAGCATGTCTTCTGTAAAAGTGGAAATCATCTCTGACAGAGATGGA
>CAZUKD010000013.1:0-35291 GCA_964620825.1 uncultured Ectothiorhodospiraceae bacterium | reverse complement strand
TTGCCCCTTTGAGGCACTCACCATAAAGCCCCCGGCTTTGCCGGGGGATACTTACAAGGCGCTTCAACACGAACAAACCTCCGCAGCACTCGAGCAGTAAAAAATGTGTCAGCTCAACCGGAATGAAGAATCAACCTATCAGGTGGTAGGAGAGCGGCGGACATCAATGGATAGAAGAAGCAATCGATAGATAGAAATCTTCATACTTTAGTCACGGAGAGGTTCAAAAGATGGCCTTTTTGAACGCCTGTTGTCATAATTCCATCTTTCCGTCAGGGTGTAGAATCGAGTCGATGCCGTCGGTTGTTCCCAATGAGGCGTTACCCTTTAACCCACCCCATGGGATATCAACTGATATTACTCGTTACTCTCCCCGGATCCATTACTTCATTAGTAGAGCACATTGATGTATACCCTGACCCTATATCATCGTGAGGATTGTCATCTCTGTGACGATCTGTATCGAGAATTGATGATTTTAGCCCCCACTCTGGCCTTTGAGGTTGTGCAAATCAATATCGATCATGACCCCGCCCTGTGGGGGAGATACAATGAAAAGGTTCCCGTCCTGATGCTAGAAGACGAGGTGATTTGCTGCCATGTATTGAATGAGACCGCTTTGCGCCAAGCTTTGAATAATGAGTAAATCACTCGATAAAATCCGTAATTTTTCGATTATTGCCCATATCGACCATGGAAAATCGACGTTGGCTGATCGTTTGATCCAATTGTGTGGTGGTCTGAGTGACCGTGAGATGTCCGCCCAGGTTCTCGATTCAATGGATCTGGAGCGGGAACGGGGCATTACTATCAAGGCTCAAAGTGTGATGTTGGAGTATCAGGCGGTAGATGGCGAGATTTATCAGCTCAATATTATCGATACTCCGGGGCACGTCGATTTTTCCTATGAAGTCTCCCGTTCTCTGGCTGCTTGTGAGGGCGCCTTGCTGGTGGTCGATGCGTCTCAGGGTGTGGAAGCACAGAGTGTAGCCAATTGCTATACCGCCCTTGATCAGGGGCTGGAGGTCGTCCCGGTCTTGAACAAGATTGATTTGCCGGCAGCGGAGCCGGAGCGAGTCATTGAAGAAATCGAGGAGATCATCGGCATTGAAGCACAGGATGCGCTACGAATCAGCGCCAAAACCGGTGAGGGCATACGGGATTTGCTAGAGGCACTGATCCTCCGCATGCCGCCTCCGACAGGAGATCGTAACGCACCATTGAGCGCATTGATCATCGATTCCTGGTTCGATCCCTATGTTGGTGTGGTTGTTTTAGTGCGAGTCATGGAGGGTCGGATCACACCTCGACAGAAGATCAAATCTATGGCAACCGGTTGGGTTCATCAGGTGGACAAGGTTGGTGTGTTTCGTCCCAAAGCCACCGAAACTAAAGCCTTGGATGCAGGCGAGGTGGGTTATGTCATCGCGGGTGTCAAGGAAATTAATGCGGCTCGTGTCGGGGATACGATTACCGATCAGAATCTACCGGCCGCCGTGCCATTGTCTGGATTCAAGGAAGTTCAGCCCCGTGTGTTTGCCGGTATTTTCCCGATCGATGCAGATGATTACGAGAGTCTGCGTGACGCACTGGACAAACTACACCTCAACGATGCCGCGCTGGCTTTCGAACCGGAAACTTCCCAGGCATTGGGGTTTGGTTTCCGATGTGGATTTCTCGGCATGCTGCATATGGAGATCGTCCAGGAACGACTGGAGCGCGAATATGATCTCAATCTCATTACGACTGCACCCACGGTTATCTATGAGGTTGAGACCACCCGGGGTAAAATCTTACCCATTCATAATCCCAGTCATTTGCCACCGTTAAATGAAATAGCCGAAATTCGCGAGCCTATTATCGCGGCGAATATCCTGGTACCCCAGGAATATGTTGGCCAGGTTATTACGCTGTGTGTGGAGAAGCGCGGGGTACAGACCAAGATGCTATATCTTGGTCAGCAGGTTTCATTGGTATACGAAATACCGCTCAATGAAGTTGTGCTGGATTTCTTCGACCGCCTGAAATCAGTCAGTCGTGGTTACGCTTCTTTCGACTATCAGTTTGTGCGATTCCAGGCGGCACCATTGGTGCGTATTGACATTCTCATCAATGGAGAACGGGTCGATGCATTGGCGGTGATTGTGCATCGCGATGTCGCGCAACGACGCGGGCGGGAACTAACCGAACGAATGAAGGAGCTCATTCCCCGTCAGATGTTCGAAGTAGCGATTCAAGCGGCCATCGGAGCGCATATTATTGCCAGATCAACAGTCAAGGCCTTGCGCAAAAATGTACTGGCCAAGTGTTATGGTGGAGATATTTCACGAAAAAGGAAATTGCTGGAAAAGCAAAAGGCCGGTAAGAAGCGAATGAAGCGGGTTGGGCGAGTTGAAATCCCTCAGGAGGCATTTCTGGCTGTTTTTCGGGTGGATAATTAAAGTTCTGTAATAAGGAATCGGAATGAGTTTTGATCTTGAGTTAGCACTAATTCTTGCATCTTTCGTAACCGGTTTGATCTGGCTTACGGATCAGATCTGGTGGCGAAAGCAACGTAATGCACAAAACTTGCAGAGAGGGGAGCAAGCACATGAGCCCTGGTATGTTGAATATTCCCGAGCCTTCTTCCCGGTTCTGCTGATCGTTTTACTGCTGCGGTCCTTTGTGGCCGAACCTTTCCGGATACCCTCGGGCTCCATGATGCCAAATTTGCTGGTGGGCGATTTCATTCTTGTCGACAAGTTTGCTTATGGTTTGCGTTTGCCGTTGATTCATGCGCAACTGCTACCTGTGGGTAATCCCCGGCGCGGCAATGTTGTGGTTTTTCACTACCCGGAAAAAGGTGCCCTGGTTTTTTGTGGCAAAAATCCGGTTTGCTTCATGGAGGGTGGGTTGCAACAGGTGCGTGGTTCGGTCGGAGAAGATTACATCAAGCGACTAATCGGCCTGCCCGGGGATAAGATCTGTTATCAGGATAATCATCTCTCTATTGACGGTAAGAAGGTCAAAAAGGTCTATGTGGGTATTTATAAAGGTGAAGGCCCCAATCATTTCATGGCGGGCACTCAGAAGTGGATGGAATACTTGCCCAGGCGTAATGGCACTATTATCAAGCATTTAATTCTGATCATTCCTGGTAATCCCGCGCCTTCTGGTTGTGTGACCGTGCCATCTGGGCATTATTTCATGATGGGTGATAATCGTGATTATAGTTTTGATAGTCGTTATTGGGGAGTCGTTCCCCGGCGGGATCTGGTAGGCAAAGCCTTCCTGGTATGGTTCAATTGGGATTTCCGAGACAATCATATCGATTGGTACCGAATCGGTACCTGGATAAAATAGATTGGGTGAAAGGGGTTTTTCTACACTGAAATGACAGCCGGATTATATCGGCAGGATCAGCTACGTGGGGGAGGGTTGGAGAGATGAGTCTTGGCCTTGGGCATCAGCGCGGTGCATCCTTCATAGGTATCTTGCTAACTTTGGTGATTCTCGGATTTCTAATTACCCTGAGCATGCGTCTGGTGCCGCCTTATATCGATTATTACGAATTGCGTTCGCTCATGAATGAAATAGCCCATTCACCCCATGCCAGCAATGAGGACTTCGCGCAACTCTGGGATGTATTGTCCCAGCGTATGGCCATCAATAACATCAATGGAATTACCCGCAAGGATTTCAGCTTGAAGCGCAACATTAGTCACCGGATTCTTGGTGTCAAATATCAGATGATCAGGCCCTTGACGGGCAATGTGGATATGCTCATTCATTTTCAATACGCTGTCAGCATCCCCGGGCAGGGCGGCTATGGCGGGTGAATCTCGCGGCGACGTATTAATTGGGAGCTGGGTGTCGGAAGCACTGCGGGTTTCCCCGTTGTTTGCGCAGGCATTGACGCATCGTTCGGCAACTGGACCTAATTATGAAAGACTGGAGTTTTTAGGGGATTCTATCCTCGGTTTCGTGATTGCAGACGCGCTATATCAACGACAACCGCAAGCGAATGAGGGGGAGCTCACTCGCTTGCGCTCCACTTTGGTCAAACAAGCCACGTTAGCCTCGATTGCCCGGGAACGGCACCTTAGTGACTGCCTTCACCTAGGTAAGGGGGAGCTAAAAAGCGGAGGATTGTACCGCGAATCTATTCTTGCTGATGTGGTCGAGGCATTGATTGGCGCTCATTATCTGATATTGGGGATGGAGGCTACTTATGATTTTGTGCTTCAGTTGTTTGGGAATCGCCTGGGTAAATTGCCCAACGCGGATACTCTCAAGGACCCCAAAACCCGATTACAAGAACGGATGCAGGCTAGTGGTTTGCCTTTGCCGGAATATGAATTACTGGAGATGATCGGAGCGGCGCATCAGCAAACTTTTCGTGTCGCTTGCCGTATTCGGACTCCATATTTATGCATGGAGGCGACAGGCAGCAGTCGCAGGAAGGCCGAGCAGACAGGGGCTGGTCAATTGCTGGAAATACTAAATAAAGATCAGGTAGCCCATGATGGGTGATTTGCGTAGAGGAGGGCATGTCGCCATCATTGGCCGCCCGAACGTTGGCAAATCCACTTTACTTAACTATTTATTGGGGCAAAGGCTTTCAATCACCACAGCTAAGCCGCAAACGACCCGTTATCGGATTCTTGGCATTCTGGAGACGCCAGAAGGTCAGTTGGCCTTACTCGATACGCCTGGCATGCATGATGTGGGCAGAGCCAGAAAACTGCATCGGCTGTTGAATCGGGCAGCTATCGGCGCAATTGTCGAGGCGGATGTGATCTGGTTTGTTATTGTAGCAGGTCAATGGAGCGAGCAGGATAAAGGGATACTACAGACGTTACAGCGAAACAGGAAGCCGGTCATGCTGGTGGTCAATAAGATCGATGTATTACATCGCCGTGAGGATCTGCTGCCCTTTTTGTCTGAATTGATTACTAAAAACGACTTCATCGAAGTTATTCCCCTTTCTGCGCGTAAAAAGATCAATGCTTCAGCGTTGGTGGGAGCCACTCTCAAACACTTGCCGATTGATGGCGCCTGCTATCCGAAAGATATGCTCACGGATCGCGGGATGCGGTTTTTCAGTGCCGAGTTCATCCGCGAGCAAATTATGCGTCATCTCGGTGATGAAGTGCCTTACGCCTGCGCCGTGGGTATTGATCAGTATGAGGAAAGCCGAAGTCTGGTTCGTATTCACGCTACGATTTGGGTTGAGCGGAAGGGGCAGAAGGCGATACTGATCGGCCATGGTGGTCAGTGTCTTAAGACGATAGGGACCCGTGCGCGCCTGTCTCTTGAAACGCTCATTGGAAGTAAAGTTTTTCTGCGGCTCTGGGTCAAGACTAAATCCGGCTGGCAAGATGATATGGCTTTTTTGCAGAACCTGGAACAGGGAGATATCCGATGAGCCGTGAGTTGGTTGATGAGGGATATGTACTTCATGCGAGACCGTTTCGGGAAAGCAGCTTACTGGTGGAGGTAGTGACCTCGAATCACGGTCGCCTGGGCATGGTTGCTCGGGGCGCAAGGCGAGGCAAAGCCACTTTGGCTGGACGATTGCAGGTATTCAGACGTTTGTATCTGCGCTGGAGTCCCAGGGGGGATTTGCATACCTTGTATGCCGCTGAGGAATTACAGCGCCATCCTTTACCAACGGAGAGAATGACCGCAGGCCTGTATCTAAACGAATTACTCATGCGCCTGCTGACCCGGCATGATCCATGCCAGTCGATATTCGATGCTTATTCCCGTACTCTCGAGGGCATACCTCGCAATGAAATGCTGGAACCACTGTTACGCAATTTTGAGTTGGACTTGCTCAATGCCTTGGGGTATGGCCTGGATTTTTCGCGGGAAGCCGATTTAGAAACCGCTCTGACCAGTACTGGCCATTACCGCTTTGTTGTTGAAAGGGGATTCCTTCCGGTAGTCGGCGGGAGTGACAGGTCCTTGTCTGGAGCAGACTTGCTGGCGATGGCAAGGAGGGACTGGTCGCGTCAGGAAACGCTGACTACCGCCAAGCGGGTGCTACGCATGGCAATCGAGACACGCTTGGGCGACAAACCACTGCAAACCAGGACGTTGCTCAGCGGACTGGCGCGTTTACGCCGACTGACTCAAATTCAGGGCAAACAGATTTCAGAAAGTGAGTGAAGGATATGCAACTTGGAGTCAACATTGATCATGTCGCGACGATTCGCCAGGCAAGGCGAACGCCTTACCCGAGTCTGCCGCAAGCAATAGCAGCAGTAGAGCAGGGAGGCGCCGATGCCATCACCCTGCATCTGCGTGAAGATCGCCGACATATCCAGGATGCCGATGTGCTGACTATTTATGATCACGTCACGACGCGTGTCAATCTGGAAATGGCGATCGCCGAGGAAATCGTTGCTATCGCGCTGAGGGTGAAGCCGGAAGACTGTTGTATTGTTCCAGAGCGCCGTGAAGAATTGACCACTGAGGGTGGGCTTGATGTCATCGGTTTGGGGTCAAAACTCATTGATATCTGCCAGCGACTGACTGAGGGTGGTATCCGGGTCTCCCTGTTTGTAGAACCCGATATGAATATTCTGGATGCCCTGTTGGCTACGGGTGCCCCGGTAATTGAATTGCATACCGGTCGCTATGCCAATGTCGCAAGCGAGGATGAGCGGCGTTGGGAGCTGTTGCGCATCCGGGATATAGCCAAGGCGGCAATGGCTGCCGGTTTGCAAGTCAACGCAGGACACGGACTTGATTATGAAAATACGGGCACGATTGCCGCCATTCCTGAAATAATGGAATTGAATATCGGACATGCTATCGTTTCCCGTGCTTTGTTCATTGGCCTGAAACAGGCGACCAGGGAAATGAAGACATTGATATTGCGGGCCCGCCCACGATTGTGAGTATCTGTGGAGTCGGTGTCGATCTGCTGGCGATAGCGCGCATGCGTCAATTGTACGCCCGGCATGGGGAACGTGCCTTGAAACGGATTTTGCATCCCGTTGAGCAATACGAAATTGGCTCCTCTGCTGATATGGCCCAATCACTTGCCAAGCGGTTTGCTGTCAAGGAGGCGACTGCCAAGGCCCTGGGGACCGGTTTTACGCAAGGTGTACGCATGCATGATATTTATCTAACGCATGAACCAACGGGTCAGCCCTTGTTGCACTTAGTCGGCATGGCTCGTGAACGCGCTTGCTATTTGGGAGCCAGCAGTTGGCATGTCTCGCTGAGCGATGAGCGGGATCATGTCCTGGCTTTCGTGATCATGGAAAGCGATTCCTGATAAAAGTTGATTTTGATCCTTGGTTTGATGATTTACTGGTAACAGGATAAACGCCGATATGGATTACCCAACGATCGAACAAACCATTGGTAATACACCGCTGGTGAGGCTGCAACATCTGATCTCCATGAACGATACCCGGATTCTGGTCAAGCTGGAAGGCAACAACCCTGCCGGCTCGGTCAAGGATCGAGTAGCCTTGAGCATCATTCGGCATGCGGAAGAGCGAGGTGAAATTAAACCTGGTGATAGGCTTATTGAAGCCACCAGTGGCAATACCGGCATTGCCCTGGCTATGGTAGCGGCTATACGAGGTTATCGTCTGGCTCTTGTCATGCCTGAGAATCTCAGTATTGAACGGCGCGCAGTGATGAAAGCCTATGGGGCGAATGTCATTCTGGTGTCAGCGCAAGAAGGTATGGAAGGTGCTCGTGATCTCGCCCAGAAGATGCAGCGGGAGGGTGAGGGGCGAGTACTCGATCAGTTCGCCAATCCAGATAACACCCGGGCACATTACGAAACTACCGGGCCGGAAATCTGGCGTGATACGCGGGGAGAGGTCACACATTTTGTGAGTGCCATGGGTACGACGGGTACTATTATGGGTGCGGGAGCTTTCTTCAAGGAAAAAAAACCGAATATCGAGATTATTGGGGTGCAGCCGGCAGAAGGGAGCCGTATACCGGGTATCCGTCGTTGGCCACCGGCTTACTTACCCGGTATTTTTGATCCCGCTCAGGTGGATCGCATTATCGACATCTCTCAGGAGGAAGCCGAAAACATGGTTCGTCGACTCGCTGTGGAAGAAGGTATTTTTTGCGGGATTTCGTCAGGCGGCGCCGTAGCCGCCGCACTTCAGATCGTGGCCGGTGAGAAAGCAGCAACTATAGTTACTATGATTTGTGATCGGGGTGATCGCTACCTCTCCACGGGAGTTTTTCCAATATGAATGTGATGATTTTTGATATCGAAACTGTTCCCGATATTGATGCGGGACGACGACTGTATGGGTTGGGAGATTTATCCGATGCTGATATCGCTGAGGCCATGTACCAATTGCGTCGGGTTAAGACGGGCACGGATTTCCTGCCACATCACCTACATCAAATTGTAGCAATTTCTGTAGTTTTTCGTCATCAGGATACCTTGCGTGTCTGGTCTCTGGGCGATGTGAATTCTTCGGAGGCGGAGCTGATCAGTCGTTTCTTCGACGGCCTTGAACGCTATAAACCAATATTGGCGTCCTGGAATGGTAGTGGGTTCGATTTGCCAGTCCTGCATTATCGCGCGTTGTTGCATGAGATCAGCGCGCCAGGTTACTGGGAAATCGGTCGGAATGACCCCTCATTTCGATACAATAATTATCTGGGCCGATTTCACTGGCGCCATATCGACCTTATGGACGTACTGGCCGCTTACCAGCCGCGCGCTCATGCACCCTTGAATGAAGTGGCTGCTTTGCTGGGATTCCCCGGTAAACAGGGAATGGATGGATCCCAGGTGTGGGCAAGTTACCAAACGGGTGATACGGCTGGTATTCGCAATTACTGTGAAACCGATGTGCTGAATACTTATCTGATTTATCTGCGCTTTGAACTAATGCGTGGCAATCTGTCTCATGCAATCCATGCGCAGGAGGTAGCCCGTTTGCAGGCTATGCTCGCCAGCCAGGAGGATCAGCACTTGCTGGACTTTCTGGCGGCCTGGAAAGCAAGCTAACTATGGGGCACAAGAGAAAATCGCCAAAACTGGCATGGCCACCTGTACAACTGCAGATTGAAGGAATCACCCAGGACGGAAGGGGGGTCGGCGCTCTCGAGGGTAAGACAGTATTCGTCAGCGGAGCATTGCCGGGGGAATTTGTCGAGGCTGAGATAACTCGCAGCCATCGCACTTTTAACGAAGCAGAAACAAGGCGAGTCATCACCTCATCTTCTGAACGTGTCGATGCGCGCTGCGCATCTTTTGGTATCTGCGGTGGTTGCAACTTACAGCATATGCATCCACATGCCCAGATTATGGCCAAGCAACAGGTACTCAAAGATGCGTTACAACGGATCGGACAGGTACAGCCCAAGCAGTGGCTCAACCCCATTACGGGGCCGGTTTGGGGTTATCGGCGGAAAGCTCGGCTAGGGGTGCGCGACGTACAAAAGAAAGGGCGTGTTTTGATTGGTTTCCGCGAGCGTGCAGGACGACTGCTGGCTGATATCGAATGCTGTGAAATATTGGTTCCCGAAGTAGGATGGCACCTATCGGAGATGGCTCGGTTGATCGAATCACTCGATGCACGAAAGGTCATCCCGCAAATTGAAGTCATTGGCGGTGATGAATCCATTTGTCTTACTATCCGCCACCTGCAACCTTTGAGTGAGGCCGATCAACGTCGCCTAATCGAGTTTTCCCGCAAAAGTGGTCTGTGGATCGCGGTGCAACCTGGCGGACCGGAAACGATTACCCCGCTATGGCCGGAAAAACAGGAGATGTTTTATTCCTTGCCGGATTTTGAGGTGCGCATTTACTTCCAGGTCGGAGATTTCATCCAGGTCAATGCCCAGGTTAACCGGTGTGTGGTAGCAGAGGCTATGCGATTGCTCGATCTCTCATCAGATGACACGGTACTGGAGCTTTACAGTGGTCTTGGTAATTTCACTCTACCGATGTTACGGCTTGGAGCTGGGGTGACGGCCCTTGAGGGAGATGATCGAATGACTTTTCGGGCGGCTCGGAACGCACAGTTGCACGGATTGACTCAAGTGGAGCATTTGACTACCAACCTACTGGAACCCAATCCGGAAGCACCCTGGTTACGCAATCAATATTCCCGATTATTGCTTGATCCACCCAGAAGCGGGGCACGTGAAATGTTGCCATATATCGCTAAAATCAGTCCACAACGTATTCTCTATATCTCCTGTGAACCGACAACACTGGCCCGGGATGTCGGCGAGTTAGTTCGGCGGTATGGATATCGGCTGGAAGCAGCCCGTGTTATGGATATGTTTCCTCATACCACACATGTGGAATCTATGGCTTTACTACTCAAATGAGAAGCAAGCCATTTGATAGGGTAGGTTAGCGAGATAAACTTTGATTGTTATTTAAAGAATAGGCTTTCACCAATCTTAGGATTCTATTTTTTAGCCCACGTTGCTTCCCCCGGGTATTTCCAGCATTCCACCGCTCGTTGGTGCGACAAAATACCGCGTATCATTCTATGATTTTATTGAAATATTCATTTAATATGATACCTATTAGAGTGATATAGAACTGGAGTAGAGTCATGGATGCACCCCATCCGGATTATTCAGAGTCTCGTAGTAAAGGCCAGCGATTTATGATTTTAAGGAAATTACTTATTTTTTTTACCAGTCTGCTAATCGGATTTTCTCTGATTATGGTGATTTCTCTAGTAATGCCTGGTAATCTATTCTCCAATATTTCCACCCATACGGCCAATAAGTCATCACCTATTTTTAAGGCACCGCAATACTCCGGGTTTATTAACCAAAATAGTAAAATAGTTTCATCGGAGGACTTTACCGGTAAAGTCCAGGTGGTGACATTTCTTTTCCCACTCTGTACTGGCATGTGCCCGGTCATTGCTGCGCATATGGCTAATCTGGAAAAAATGATACAGGTGGATGGATTGACCAATAAGGTGAAAATCATCTCATTCAATGTGGGAGCCGGAATGGGCGGGGCCACGCTACAGCAGGATGCTCAACAAGGCGCTATTTTTATGCGTGAGTATGGTGCCAATCCCAACAATAGAACCTGGCAGTTCCTGACCTCCTCAAAAAAGGCCATGAGCCAGGTTGTACGAAAGGGATTTCATGAGTATTTTCAGATGATCTCCCTGGTTGCTGAGGCCAAGATATTTACCCGGCAAAGAAAAGATAGTACATTCAATTATATGCCAAATATGCAAAATGCACTAGCAAATAAAATTAATCCTAATTATGATATTACTCATAGTAGTTCAATTATAATCGTTGGCCCAGATGGGTATGTGCGGTACATTTATAATGATGCAGATAATGTAAGTAATACTATGATTATTCAAAAAATAAAACAATTAATATAAATAATCAATTAATGAGTATCTCAAGGATGAAAATAGGTAAAAACATAATTATATATGGGCTATCCGGTTTCGGTATAGGGATTGGACTAGGATTGATACTCCTTCTCGCCTGGCTGCCATATACAAGTCATCAAAGCAATCTGGTAAATAGTAATAGGGCTTCTCAAGAGAATAGGATTCTCAGTATACCTATTAAAAGAGGACCTATTGCTCCGTTTATAAAGAATTATATCAATCAGACAGGGGATAAGATCAATACTCGTAATCTACTTGGAAAGCTCAGAATTATTACTTTCTTGGATCCTTTTGGAGATCATCATAGCCCGGTGATCGTAGAAAATCTAATGAACCTGTATCAAGAGTTAAAAAGTGATGGGCTACTTAGGAAGAAAGTAATATTTATTTCCTATAACTTGAATCCAAGAGCAACACCAAAGCAGTGTGCTGAATTTCTTAATCAAGTGACCGGGATACATATTAATAAAAATAATTGGTTATTTTTGACTCCATCCGGAGAAAGATCATTAAAATCTGCTATAGATCCCTATGGAATAAAATATAAGATTTTAAATACGAAGCAATATCATGCTTATACTAAGAATCAGAAGAATGAATATAAATATATAGATACAGTAGCAGTAAACCCATTACATAATAAATACCATTATTCAGGCCATATCATAAATCATAATAAATTGATCATTGTGGGGCCTAGAGATCATATCTGGGTAAGACTAGATCATGCCAGTTCAGTTTCTGATTTTACCATTCTTACATTTGTAGCGCGATTATTAAAGCTGCCGGGTATGTAGATACAGAGCTAGTATCGAACAGGGCGTTTATTTAATTTTCTTTGTAATGTTCGCCTGTGCATACCTAACTCATGGGCCGCCTTGGTTATATTCCAGTCGCAGGATTTTAATACCTGTTGTATGTGCTCCCATTCCAATCGCTTCAAGGAAGCAGGGCTGCTATCCTGACTGTTAGAATAGTTATTCTTTTTCCCGGCTAATGAATCCAATAAAATATGAATATCAACCGGTTTGATCAAATAATCATTTGCACCTTTTTTTATTGCCTCAACTGCAGTTGCAATACTTCCATAGCCGGTTAATATTTGAATATTAATTCCTTTATGCTTATGGCGAAGTGGTTCGATCAGATCCATACCTGAACCATTACCCAATCTCAGATCCAGGATGGCGAACTGAAGTGGTATAGTTTCTATAATTAATAGGGCTTCATTACGATTATGGGCAATATGAACTTGATAGCCATGTTTCGCCAGAGCTCGGCTCATAACGAAGGAAAATATTTCATCATCTTCTGCTAGCAGTAGATTCATATTCAGTACACTGAAAGATCGGTTTGCTGTGTAATCATTATACTTGATAATGGAATCTCTATCATTATTTGTGTTCCTCGTGGTGATATTCTGGATATATTTAAGTGGCCATCGAGTCTTTTAATAGCTGAATTAGCTAAATATAACCCTAATCCATGGCCATCCAATTTGGTTGTAAGCCCTTTCCTATCCAGATTACCGATGACTTTATTAGGTATACCAGCCCCATGATCAATTATTCTTATCTTTATAATCCTATGATTCCAGGATGCATCAATATGTACATAATCTGGTGAAGCATCCGCAGCATTATTGAGTAGCGCAACTATTGCCTGTATTAACATATGGTCTTCAAAAATGGTTGGATTATCATGAGAGGTGGTTATTTCATAGTCAAAAACTATATTACTTCGATAATTTGAAAAACTATTAATTATTTTTTCTAGGTAGTCATTGACAGTGGTTTTTATACCACTTTGCGCAAATTTATTGCCTGAACTCAACAGTATTTGGTCTAGCAGACTACGGCATCGGTCAATTTGGGATTTCATTAGATTAATATCATTCAGGGCGTCTTTTGAGATACATAATTCGCGGCTACTTTTTAAGCTATCGACAAGTAGGTTTAAGCTGGCAAGAGGAGTAGCCAGCTCATGCGCAGTACCTGAGGCAAATAATCCGAGTGTTGCAAGATGTTGATTATTAAGTTCCTCCTCCCTTCTCTTTACGATAATTCTATCACGATCTCGAATAGAAAGCCCCATACCGAGGACAAAGTAGGAAACAAATAATGTATTGATCACAAATCTGAACCACATGCCCATCACCATGGGGTCCATTCCAAAAATCAGCTTGATATCTGGGCTGATTATGGGGATGTAATAGAACATTAGTAATGTATACCAGCTAATACTGTATAGGGTTATGAACCACGTACTTATCGGATTCTTAACAATAGCTGAAATGGTGATATACAGAATATAAAGACCAACAAAAGGATTGGATGCACCTCCACTAAAATAAATTATAAAAGAAAAACTTGTAATATCCAGCAGTAGCTGCAACAGGAACTCCAGCTCCCCGCAATTTCTCCTCGCTGATAATCGAAACCAGGTTATAAAATTAACCGCGGCCATAAAACTAATAATTGAAAGTAATGGAATAATGGGTAATCGAATTAGAAGTACTCGAGTAGCGATAATTATAATAAGAATTTGTACTATTCCTGCAATATTTCTTAAAAATAGCAGGCGATATAAGTTGTCACATCCTGGGTCAGGATTGAATAAGGAAATAGAATTTCTGAAAATCATAATATATTTATAACATAAGATAGCATTACATAACAAATACTGCGGCAATTTGTCACTTTACAAGATCTATCTCTCTTTGTGAATATAGCTCTGGTCAATAAAACTTAGCTAAATTAACTGGAAGTATGATCACATGGATAAAAAAATTATTTTAGTAGTTGGTCTTTTTATGTTATCCGGTATTGGTTCTGCAAGTATATTACCTGATATCTCACCTAACTCGATTCTTGCTTTTACATATCAGCACGCCAGTAATGCAAAGAGGTCATATAATGCACAATTGGATATATTGGGTTATTTACCGGTGGGTACTGGACAATTACAATTTGAGCTGAAAGCAGGTAGTACACCCAGAGCTAATGGGGTCACTGCAATGATTCCAGAGGCTAATGCCCTTGCCGGAGAAACCCAGGCGCCCAATGGCGATGGTCGACTTGCTATGACCCAGCTCTATTATCAGAATCAATATGGGCAGGGTACTTATAATCTGGGTTTACTCTTTCCAGCCAATTACATTGATACCAACCCGGTTGCCGATAATGAATACCCTCAATTTATCGGTACCACTTTTGTGAATGATCCAACCATCGACATGCCTATCTACGCCCTGGGGGGCAGCTATACTTATTTAATTAATCAGCAACTCAGCGTTCTTGCCTTGCTCACCAGTACGCAGGATCTTTATGGGCATAATTACCTTGATTTATGGGGTTCTCATACCCAGGATAGTGGCGCGTTCGGAGCTATAGAGCTCGATTGGCAAGCAGAAAATCTGCAAGGTAATATCGGCATCTGGCTGAATGGGAATCACCGGAATATCAGCCTAACCAACGGTAAACGACAAAATAGCCATGGCATCTACGGTAATATTGGGGGTACCCTGGCAGTCGAATATGTGCAGTGGAATATTCGTCTCGGTTGGGCTGATCCTCAAGTCAGCCAGTCCAGCAATTTTATATCAATCGAGGCTAATAAGGCCTTGCATATAAGCGTCTGGGGCAAGTCCAGAAAACTCCTCGCCGCGATGGCTCTATCGAGAACCGGCCCTTCTAGTGATATTCAATCTTCCAGCTCTCCAGTTATTCAATTTGAGACTTATATACGGATGCGTCTAGTTGATTCTGTATATATCAGCCCGGATATTCAATGGGTAACGCATAGTCAGTTCAATCCGAATAGGAAGGGGATATGGATTGAGGGTATCCGTATGAGCATCGCGTTTTAACCCTGATTTCAGGCTGCGATATGGATTAATAACTAATTATTTTATTGAGGATTGTTGAGATGAGTACCACTCCCGGTAGTCGGAAAAATCAATTTTGGCCCTTACTGAGTTTGTTGATTCTGATCATCGCAGGTCTTGTGGTGGGCTGGGTGTATATGGATCTCTCTGGACGGGTCTCACCCCATCCCCAACAATCATTCTGGACGGGAAAGAAAGGCTCGGAGTGGACCGGTATAATCCGTTTCGAGAAAACTGGCTTCAGCCAGATGAATGTTCAACTGATTTTGGGGAGTACGCTGAAATTCTCCAATCCGTCACAAAAAGCACTCGATTTAAAGATTGTGACCTGGCGGGGGAAAGTGGCAAGTGAACTCCATATTCCAGCCGGTGGAAAAGCACAATGGATACCTAAAACCTACGGTGTCTATGACTTTTACGATGCCACAACCACCACTTTTGGGTCTTTTACAATACCGGGGTCAGATGGCGAGAGGGCCTATCAGGTGGTTGCACGGAAAAGCTCACCGTATTATCCGGCCCCAGCTTATGGAGTGGTTGCGGTTACCAATGCAAATGGTGGAGGTATCCCGCTGAGTAGTCATTATGGCCCTCATGAAGTCCCTGGAGTCAGCACACTGACCGGAAAGCATTTTCGCCCTTTCATGAATCAGCCGCCGTGGATAGAGGTTCCAGGGGGCACTATGACTTTTAAGCCCTGGGTGGTGGTGATTCGCGCCGATACTCCGTTGCAGTTATATAATTATGATGGTATGGATCATTCTTTTTTTCCGGGAGTTTATCCGGTTATGCTAGACGACCATGGGCGGATTAATTTCTATCATGTCAGTTTTCAAGGCATCGTGTTGCATAAGAATGGTGGGCGCGGACAAATTATGTTCCATCGCCCCGGGATGTATCACATCTTATGTACAATCCACTCTTATCCTTGGGGATTTACGTATAAATCACACCATTTTTTTGGCGGATTCCCTTATATCATGGATGTCATTGTTATTGTAGAGCCGGCTAAACGAGCATGACCCGGCAGCACCCGGTCGAATTCATTGATCGGTCTTTCCGGCATCCTGTACGGATCCTCTTTCACTGGGCCTTGGCATTGCTTCTGGGCGCCCAAATCATAGACGGTTGGTTATTCATATACGATCCGGTTATTCTTGGCCCCAAGGCAGAAGCGCTCGCTTATCATGCTACACTCGGTGTGCTGGTTTTATTGGCCTGGTTGGGTTTGACCGGATTTTGGTTATGGGAACGAGGCTGGCTTCACCTGCTGCAACTGGATTCTTTACCTATCTGGCAACGACAGGTAGCGCTGATAGTCCATGCTGCCTTGCTGATTCTGATTCCGATAGAAGGACTGTTGGGATGGTTGGGCCTGCAAATGGTGGGGACGGCAGTAGTGGTATTTGGATTTCCGCTGCCGCCAGTAACCAGCTTGAATAGCGGGCTGGGCTCCATTTTGCTTGCCGGTGAACGTTATCTGGGGTTAGTAATCGCAGCGCTTGTAACTGTACACTTGACCGCCGTATTTTATCACCATTTCATTTTGAAGGATGAAGTATTGCGTGAGATGCTACCAAGAAGGCGTGTTCCGCGAACCTAGCGATATTGGAACAGTGTCCGATGTGATGGATCGCCTGATATAACAACATGGAATGACCATGAGATCATATGGCGATTCGTCTTCCATTGAGGTCAAGATAGTCTGGTGATTATTTTTCTACCGGGAGTTCCGGTGTATTGCCCCAATCCGACCAGGCACCTTCATAACCTTTGACCTTTTTGTAGCCCAGATGCTTGAGTACTACCCAGGTATGCGCGGATCGATGATGGGTATGGCAGTAGCAGATGATCTCTTTGTCGGGTGTGGCGCCCAGAGCCTCCAGTTCGCGGCGTAATTCCTTATCCTCCCGTAGGCGCAGATTACGATTCTGATCCATGGCCCTTGTCCACTCGAAATGACGCGCACCGGGGATGTGGCCGCCACGGGCCGCTCTTACGTCTTGGCCGTGATATTCCGGCAGTGAGCGGGTATCAAGTAACAGAATTTTATCATTATCCAGATTAGCTGCGATATCATCTCGATTGGCGACAACACCGCCGTGATAGTGGGCCTGATAGTTGCTTGGGTGTGGGTACACAGGTTGGTTGTCGAGCGGGAACCCTTCATTAGCCCAGGCATGTCGGCCACCGTTCAGCATAGAATGCCCTTTCAGTCCGAAAGCAGCTAATGTCCATAACAAGCGTCCGGCTTTGCCGCCGCCTTCGTCGTCGTAAGCCACGATATATTTGCCTGGTTCAAAACCCAGCTGTGATAATACTTGGCTCATGTGGTGTTCATCGGGTAGTAATCCGCCGATTACTCCTCGAGAAGCCACGATCTGGCCATAATCTAGGTGTATGGCGCCTGGTATATGGGATTGCGCATAAATTTCAGATTTACTCAGATCAATCAGCAAAAGTTCAGATTTCCTGAGTAGTGGCAGAAGATCGGCTGGTTCCACGATAATGGGCAAGACTTGGCTCATAAGGCATTACTCCGAGTGCAGGCAAGGGGATATGATTTGAGGATTCAGATCAGGGCTGGTGTGGTCGGGCTCAAGTACGGTATCTACTTGGGACAGCGCCGGATCGATAGCAGGATAATCCAGATTGTAATGTAAACCACGACTTTCATGCCGGGCCAGGGCAGAAATAATGACCAGCTGGGCGACGACTGCCAAGTTACGTAATTCGATAAGGTTCTTGCTGATCCGGAAGTTTTCGTAATATTCATCGATTTCCTGCAATAACAGGTTGGCGCGCCTGAGTGCTCGCTGCAGGCGTTTGTTAGTGCGAACAATTCCAACGTAATCCCACATAAAGCGCCGAATTTCATCCCAGTTATGGGTGACGACGATCTCCTCATCCGAATCGCTGACCCGACTTTCATCCCAGGGAGGCACGGAGACTTGCGTTGACAAAGAATATTTTAATACCTTTTTTATATCGGCCGATGCGGCCCCTGCAAAAACCAAACATTCCAATAAGGAGTTGCTGGCTAACCGGTTGGCGCCGTGCAGCCCGGTATGTGCGACCTCGCCGATCGCATATAACCCGTTAAGGTCGGTACGTCCTGAAAAATCGGTTATAACGCCACCACAAGTGTAATGCGCAGCAGGTACTACCGGCAGGGGTTGCCGGGTCATGTCATAGCCAAATTTGAGGCAGCGCTGATAAATGTTGGGGAAATGAGAGGTGATGAATTCGGCGGACCGGTGGCTGAGGTCGAGATAGACACAATCCAATCCTAAGCGTTTCATTTCGTGATCAATGGCGCGGGCGACGATATCGCGTGGGGCCAATTCTCCGCGGGGGTCGAAATGAGACATGAAGCGAGACCCATTCGGAAGCAAAAGGCGCCCGCCTTCACCACGCACGGCTTCACTGATCAGAAAGGATTTCGCGCGCGGATCGTAGAGGCAAGTGGGGTGGAATTGCATGAACTCCAGATTTGCAACCCGGCAGCCGGCTCGCCATGCCATGGCGATTCCATCTCCGGATGCACTCTCGGGATTGGAGGTATAAAGATAAACTTTACCGGCGCCCCCTGTGGCCAGAATAATGATTGGGGTCTGGAAAGTTTCGACAGCATTATTTTCGAGATCAAGGATATAAGCACCTAAAACACGATCCGGGCTTTGTCCCAATTTGTGTGCTGTGATGAGATCAATGGCTAATCGGCGCGGGAATAGCCGAATATTCGGATGGGCCTGTACCTGCTGAAGCAGGGTTCCTTCCAAAGCACGGCCCGTTGCATCCTTGACATGGGCAACCCGCCGGTGCCCATGCCCACCTTCACGGGTCAAATGGAGAGCATGCTTACACTCTCGTTGATAATCAAAAGGAACGCCGAGATTTATTAGCCAACGGATACATTCCGGAGCATGTTCCACAACCATGCGCACGGCATCCGGGTGATTGAGCCCGACACCGGCATCCAGGGTGTCCTGGATATGTTCGGCAAATGAATCTTCGTTGGCCAGGACGGCGGCTATGCCGCCTTGTGCCCAGAAAGTGCTGCCATCTGATAATTCACCTTTGCTGATCACTGCCACGCGCGTGGAATCCGCAAGATGCAATGCCGCCGCAAGGCCAGCCGCACCGCTGCCTATAATCAGGACATCAAAGAATTGGTGCATGTTGTAATCATTCATTTTAAAGCTGTGCTCTGATCGCGTATGAATGTGAAAGGGTCAGTATTTTTAAGATGGTGAAGAAATCATAACTGATATGATATAGGAATTATTGCCTGTTGTTCCCGGAGTTAGATTCGGCGTTCAGGTAGATTACCATTGCTATTTCGATATTTCGCAAGCGATGTATGTACTCGCCGCCAAGTTTAGAAAAGAGGTGAGTACTCGCTTTTACCGAGCGGTCAAATAATGCTGGCAATTTGATTATCTGGGGAATTATATGACTGATGATGCCGCTGACGTAGAGCTTGTTAGGCGATTTCGGGCTGGCGACATGCGTGCTTTCGATGCGCTAATTTTAAAATATCAACATAAGATCATCAGCTTGATCACGCGTTATGTACATGATCCTGTTGCAGCACAGGACGTTGCTCAGGAAGCCTTTATCAAGGCGTATCGTGGTTTGCGGAACTTTCGGGGAGATAGTGCGTTCTATACTTGGTTGTATAGGATAGCAATTAACTCCGCTAAAAATTATCTGGTGGCGGAATCACGCAGGATTCCTGACTTCGTGGTGAGCGCAGAAGATGCCGAACAATTCAATGGGGAATCGCAGATTAAGGAATATGCAACTCCTGAGCGTGAGTTGTTGTCAGAGGAAATCAAAGCGCAGATTCTATCTGCCATGGAAGGTCTCCCGGAAGAACTCAAGACAGCCATTGTATTACGGGAAATAGAAGGTTTGAGTTATGAAGAAATTGCTCAGGTTATGGATTGTCCTATCGGAACCGTTCGATCACGTATCTTTCGGGCCCGCGAAGCGATTGACCGTAAATTGCGTCCATTTCTGGAAGGTTGATGAGTAATTTCAGGGTAAGGGCTAATTGGTTCGGCAAATAGTGCCGGAGGTTGCAGAGATGACGGTAAAACGGGAACAGCATGAGTTGATATCAGCCTTGATGGATAGTGAAATCGGTGATTTTAAACTCCAGCGAACAATGGATGTGATGCTGGCCGATGGATCTTTGTGTTCAATGTGGGGGCGATTTCATCTAATTGGAGATATTTTGCGACAGGAACCCAATCTGGTTGTTGACTTGCAGTTTAGAGAACGTATTTTAAAATCCATAAAGGAAAGTGATGATCCGGGTGTGCTTCACGAGGAAAGGGGGGTTTCCCACTCCAGACCTGCCTGGAAACGAGTCGTAGCATCTTTCGCTATTGCGGCTTCTCTAGCCGGTGCAATGACTATTGGGTTCAATGCGATGCTGGCACCCCAACGGGATACTAAACCCGGCTTAGCTCATCAAGTTACTCTAGCCACCCTGGCGAAGACCAACAAATCCTTCGATCCAGGTGTTCATATTCCCACTCAACTTGAGAGTTACATGCGCATGAACGGCTATCTGTTGAGCCATACGGCGCAGACAGGAGGATCAAGCATTCTCCCTTATGCTCGAATGGTTAGTTACACTTACGATCAACCTTGAGTCAAGAGTATGCGCTTCATGATTCTTGTTGGCCTATTGTTGGGCCTGCTTATCCCTGCCTATACCAATGCAGGCCCACCGGCAAACGGAGGGATATCTAAAATATCCGTACTTGAAAAAATGATGCAATCGGTGCGGCAAGGAGATTATGCTGGTACTTTTATTTATCAAAATGGTAATGTGCTGTCCACGCTGAAAATTACACATACCTGGATACACGAGAAAACCCATGAACGCCTAATTACCGATAGCGGCATACCGCGCGAGGTATTCATTGACGGCAATCGCATTGTTTACCTCAACCCGGCTAGAAAAACCGGCCTTATCCTGAATCGAAAGATGCCATCTGGATTACCTACCTTACTGTTACAGGATTTAGTTGCCAATCCCTATTACCGGTATAGAATGGGGGGTATCAATCGGGTAGCTGGACTGGCTTGCCGGGAAATCGTGTTGGAACCGGTAGACACCTTACGTTATGGCCGACGCTTCTGTCTGGGTCTTAAAAGTAACTTTCCCTTGGAAACTGACGTTTTTACATCGTCTGGCACTATTATTGAGCGAGTTGTCTTTACTGCATTCAGGCGCTTACCCCGGGCATCTGTTCAATCGATCATTATCCCGGATTCGTATGCCGGATATACGATGCGCCATATCAAGGCGGAATCATCCGCGCCTTCCAATGGCTGGGAATTTACTCATTTGCCACCGGGGTTCAAGTTGTGTACAAGTCGAGAAAGAGACTTCGGGTTATTCCATCATGCGGTTCATCAGTTGGTGATCACCGATGGAATTGTCATTATTTCAGTTTTCATCACTCATCAATGTGGGAAGGTATCGCTTCCGCGAAGTTTTCGGCGGGGTGGTTTGAATATTTATCGGGCTTCTATAGGGCATGACAGAATAACCGTGATGGGAGTAGCGCCCGCACGAACTATCCTGGACGTTGCTCATGCCTTGCGTCTTGAGCAGCCGTTGCTCAAGAAATGATTTGTCTGGCAGCTTGCCGGACTTTTTCCTGCCTCTCAGGAGAATCGAGCCACAACCGGAACCTGGCACCATGATCTGGTTGTGGCCAATCCCCGCAAGCCTGCAATACCTAATATTTTGACATCATCGTTTCAAGACTCGCCGCCCAAGTCATATTCGGTGCGCTGCGCCGTAGATGTCGTCGAAAGACCGGGTTTATCAGCAATAGATCGTGCTTATAGGTTGCCGACCAAATGGTTGGCCCGATTTTTGGAGTGATTAAGTTGACGAAGGGTTCCGTTAGTTTCTGCTGTGTGGACCGGGGAATAGCGGGATGAAGGGGGAATCGGTAGACTTTCCAGATGTATCTTCTGGGCTAAATGAGTTTGTAAAACATCAATTTGATGTAATTTGAGTGTGCTCGAACTAGCCGATACCAGGATCGCATGGCGAAGTCGAGAATGTATATGATTGAGTCCTAGCCACCAGGCGGCATGCCGCAAAGAGAGGTGGGCGAAGGCAGGATTGTCTGGGAAAGCCACATAGGCTGCGACGAGGGCATCGAAGGCATGAATATGCCGTGCAGCTCGAGCACTTGTGATCCAGTGGATTTTATCGATGGCCAGGTTGATACCCTGATTCAGGGCGCTCCATTTAGGTGTGAACTCTGCTGCGTTCAGCACAGCCGCCCCGATGATTTTGCGCATTACCGCCATCGGGAAAACCATTTTAGGTACTTCAATTTCAGCGATAAGATCGGCTATCTCGCGCCAAGCAGTCGAGTGTCGACCTTCCAGACTGTACTGAAGTCCTTTGTTTGCAGTTTTCAGTAACCGTATGCGAGCTGCGTTGTCAGCTTTATACATAGGAAGTTGCTGAATCATGGTAATGAGTTTTTGCCATGCTTGAGTAGTTTCTTGTCGGTTGACCGTGGCTAACGCCTGCTGAACACTGACCATTTGATTGTGTAGCGGTGCTAGTTTAGGTGGGGTACCCATTTGCAATAGATGGCCGCTGGCATCGGCGAGGGAGATGCGCAAATCGAGTATGTGGTGCGATTTTGCTGCAGCACGAGCATTGAGCAAATCATGGTAGATCAGGCGGCCATAGCGAATCAGGTGGGTACTGAAACCGGGAATGAGATAATGTGTGGCCGATAGTGTCTTGTCTGGAGTGGAGATCGTCTGTGCTTGCGCTCCGACAAAGAGCGTAAGCCAAAGCGATAGAGAAAAAAGAAGGATGTATCGTAAACTATGCTGTGTCATGGGTGGCCTTTGAAAAAACCAGGTTAACAGGTCGAAGAAAATATTTATAGACCGTCATATTTTTACTATATTTTCGTAGAATGTGCTTTTACTCTATTTACATGGTGCTGGTTGTCTAGTTTCTTCTGTTCCCGCTTTTTTGAGGTAAGCAGGAAAATCCGCTTCGCCCTGATTTCACCCCGATGGATTCCAGATTGCCTGATTGATCTTCGCAACATTATTTTTTAAACGTATCACGAATAAGATCTGGCGTGGGCTATCTGCTGCCACATCAGGTGAGTCCGTGCGTTGTGAGAAGCTCTCAACTATGTATTCAGGAGAAGATTCCCTGGATTTTTACCATCCCTTCCCGGCAGAATCTCCTGCCAACCTGTCAAGTGCTTTCCAGTTTATCAGGATTTCGATAGTGTTCATCGACGTAGACGCTCACGATCTGCTTGAATTCTACAGCGATAGAGTCACCTTTAAGGGTCACCGTTTTTTCCCCATCGACATAGACTGGTGCTACCGGAATTTCTCCGCTGCCAGGTAAGCTGATGCCGATATTGGCGTGACGACTTTCACCGGGTCCGTTGACAACGCAACCCATAACGGCGACGTTCATGGTTTCAACGCCTGGATGAGTGTTTTGCCAGACAGGCATTTGTTGAGTCAGGAACTCCTGGATATCTGCAGCGAGATGCTGGAAGTAATCGCTGGAGGTGCGACCGCAACCGGGACAGGCGATCACGCGAGGTGTAAACGATCGAATTCCCAGGGATTGCAGGATATCCTGGGCCACGAGCACTTCTTCGGTGCGGCTGCCGCCAGGTTCCGGCGTAAGTGAAATGCGAATAGTGTCACCGATACCTTCCGAGAGCAGGATCGACAGGGCGGTAGTCGAGGCGACGATGCCTGTGCGCCCCATGCCGGCCTCGGTTAGGCCTAGATGCAACGGATATTCGCAGAGTCCAGCCAGATCTCGATAGGCGTGAATCAGATCCCGTACTCCTGATAGTTTGCAAGAGAGAATGATTTGATCATGCGGTAACCCCAGCTCTTCGGCGCGTTTCGCGCTGGATAGTGCGGACTCAAGGAGGGCGTCATGGGTAATCGTTTCCAGCAATTTGGGGTTTGGGTCTAGAGCATTTTCATCCAGCCGTCGGGCTAGTAAATCCTGGTCCAGTGAGCCCCAATTGACGCCAATGCGAATCGGTTTTTCATATCGACAGGCAAATCCGATCATTTCCGCGAATTGTTCATCCCGTTTGCGCCCCAGCCCGACATTCCCCGGATTAATGCGATATTTGGAGAGTGCCGCCGCACAGTCAGGATGTTTGCCCAATAATCTGTGGCCATTGAAATGGAAATCACCAATCAGAGGAACATCTACGCCCATGGCAGATACCCGGTCGCGTATTTCGGGAACTGCTCGCGCGGCTTCTTCCGTATTGACTGTAAGGCGCACCATTTCGGAGCCCGCACGCGCCAGCTCCGCTACTTGAATAGCAGTGCGTAACGGATCAGCGGTATCGGTATTGGTCATCGACTGGATGATAATTGGGGCGTGCCCTCCAACAACGACGCTGCCAATACGGACGGCGACAGAACGACGGTGGGGGAAAAAACTTTGTCCATTCATTTGGCTTACTCCTAGTTGAGCATGTTGCGCAGCATTGTACTCAATGGGCAAATTCCACGTCAGGCTCTGTGGTAGATAGTTCCCCTTGAAGGGGCGCGCAGACTAGGCGCTGACGCATGGTCTCCCTCATTGGTTGAGATGATGGAGGTCCCTACCGGTTTCCTTAGGATTGTTCATGCTCTGCATCATTCCCGATGCATTCAAGAATCTGCTTGCTCGTTTGCAGATTCCCTATATCAAGGTAGCCTTGATCGATCCGAATTTTCTGGCACGCAAGCAGCATCCTGCCCGTCGGTTGTTGTCTGCTCTGACACAGGCAGGAATCGGTCGGGTACCGGAGAGCCAAACCGACGGAACGAGTGATTTACTTCTGTCCCGGGTGGAAATAGCGGTCAATCGGGTAATCAACGAGTTTGAAGATGATTCTCATGTGTTGCAGGATATTTTTGATGATTTCCGGATCAGTTTCGATCAGGAAGTCAGTCAGGCTGAACGGCAGGAAGCTGCCGTACTGGATCAGGAGCGGAAAGTAGAGGCCCATGAGATCGCCAATATCGTAGCGGATGCCGCGATCGAGCAGATTCTTGCCGGATACAAGGTACCAGAAGAGATAATACGTTTTTTGCGTTATGAATGGCGTGATCTGCTCGCTGCTATTTATGGCCATTCCGGAACCGATAGCGAAGTTTGGAAAAGGGCACTCAATATAGCCTCCACCCTGGTCTGGAGCCTGACATTGAAACCAACAGCCAAATTACGTGAACAATTACTGGCAACCTTGCCGGGACTTCTGCGGGCATTGAATAGTGGAATGGAGAAAACCCACGTTCCAGATGAATTCCGTATGACTTTGTTCACTTTTCTAGCTGGAGAGCATGCCCATCTGGCACGAGTCGATCAATCCTCGGTACAATTCTCAGATTTTCCGGTAACCCGCAGTAATCCAGAATCTTCTCCTGAGGCAGCTCAACCATCTTCTGATTCTAATGATTCCGGGATGGAAGATCAAAGGAATTTTATGGCCCGCAAGACGGAAGAGATCCGGTGCATGATTGCCGCAGGACGTTTCCGTGGGCGGAGCAATCCGGTGCCGGAGAATGCGGGGGAAGGTGCCGGGGAAATAAAAGTTCAGGATGGCCACCAGACTATCGCTGAGACCATGAAGGAAGGCACTTGGTTGGACTGGCAGGACAGTGGGGGCGCACAAAAACGTGTCAAGCTATCCTGGCGCAGTATTATTAGCGAGAAGTGTTTCTTTGCCGATCGACATGGCTTGAAAGTAACGGAAATGACCCCGCAAGTGCTTGCAGCAGAATTACGCAAGGGACGTATGCAGATTATCGAAGAAACTGAGCGAGTTGACAAGGCATTGCTGGCCGCGCTCAACACACTGATTGCGGAAGTGGGGTGAGCATTAACCGATTGGTGAAAGTGTTTGTAGTGAACATTTGTAGTTTTGAGGCATGCTGACGCACGTGATATGCGATCACTATTCAAGCCGAAAATAAGGTTGTGTTGTTTTGGAGAGAAAGATCAAGTCCGGCCTGCAGTGTGGTGGTCATACTCTGCGATCCGTGTTTTCCATGCGTGAACCTCGGCCTTGAGTGCATCGAGGTCAATCTGTGTCAGCTCCCGGTTTTTGAGTTGTAATCGCCCTTCAATCCACACATGGGTAACCGCTTCCCTGCCTGCGGCGTAGACCAGTTGCGATACGGGATCATAAACCGGTTGGGTTTCGATGCATTCCAGATCGACCGCAACGATATCCGCCGCCTTACCTGATTCCAGGGAGCCGGTATTCTCGCCCATCCCCAGAGCGCGTGCACCTGCCAAGGTCGCCATTTTCAATGCCTGTGCGGCGGGTAGCGCGTCTGCGCGGCCGGATACGCCTTTGGCCAGCAGGGCGGCTGTGCGCATTTCATCCCACATGTCGAGATCATTGTTGCTGGCTGCACCGTCTGTTCCAAGGCTCACATTAAGGCCGGCCTGGAGTGCATCCGTTACCGGACAGAAACCACTGGCCAACTTGAGATTGGATTGTGGGCAATGAACGATTTTTGTCCCTCGCCGACTCAGATGTTCGATTTCTGTTGGCAGTAATTGAGTCATGTGCACTGCGATCAATCGAGAATCCAATAACCCAAGTCGATCCAGCCGGGTCAAAGGGCGGCAGCCATACCGCTGTTCGTGTTCGTGAATTTCGAGCGCTGTTTCATGGATATGCATGTGAATTGGCAATTCCAGCTGGACATTGAGATTGCGTACCTTGACCAGGGTTTCGTCTTTGACAGTATAGGGTGCGTGAGGAGCAAAAGTGACCTGGATTAAAGGGTGATGCCGATAAGCGTCAAAGACGAGGTGCCGCCCTTTTTCAATATATTCGTTTGCATTTTGTGCCCAGGTAGTTGAAAAATCGACGATAATCATGCCGATGCACGCGCGTATCCCTGTTTCGGCGGCTATACGTGCGGTTTCCTCCGGAAAGAAATACATGTCGTTAAAACAGGTCGTTCCACCACGTAACATTTCCGCTATTGCCAGGCGGGTGCCTACTTGCACGAATTCGGCCTTGACCCAATGTGATTCTGCTGGCCAGATATGACCTCTGAGCCATTCCTGCAAAGGTAGATCATCGGCCAGGCCACGAAAAAGATTCATTGCCGCATGCGTGTGCGTATTGATCAGCCCGGGAATAAGTGCGTGACCTGAAAGGGGATAATAGTTTGTGGGTAAGTACTGATATAGCGCAATCGAGAGCGGTAAAATATCAAGGATTCGACCCGCCTGGATGGCGATGGCATGATCCTTGAGTGAACCAGGAGCAGAAACCGGGATAATCCAATCCGCACTAATGAGCGTGTCGATAGGTTGCATCCTAAATACCTTAGCGATCAATCGATCAATGGGCAAGTTACCGCGCCTTCCATCACCTGAGTGGAGTTTCCCAGAATGCAGCAGATTTTGAATGATGGCATCCGCCCCATACAGTGGAGTGAAGATCACTTACGATTACTGGATCAACGCTTGCTCCCAGAGCGGGAAGTCTGGCTGGAATTGCGAAATGCAGGAGAAGTCGCTGAGGCCATTCGTGATATGGCTGTGCGGGGCGCCCCGGCTATCGGTATCACTGCAGCTTATGGCATGGTTTTGGCAGCGAAAAGCCATCCCGATGACCGAGCTGCCTTACAAAAGGCACAAGAAAGGTTGGCATCTTCCCGCCCGACAGCGGTCAATCTGGCCTGGGCTTTACAGCGTATCTGGCACCTCATTGAATGGTCCCCAGCCCATTTATCTGCGACTTTACTGACGGAAGCCTTGGCTATTCATGCAGAGGATGTTGCTGCCAACCATCAAATGGGCCGATTAGGGGCAGCGTTGATTAAAGGCGGCGGTGTGCTGACGCATTGCAATACGGGTTCTCTGGCAACGGGTGGATTTGGTACCGCATTAGGTGTGATTCGCCAGGCTTGGTGGGAGGAACGTTTGTCAGCAGTTTATGTCGATGAGACGCGACCCTGGCTGCAAGGCGCGCGCCTGACCGCCTGGGAGCTGGTTCGTGATGCGATTCCAGTGACTCTCATCTGCGAAGGCGCAGCCGCGAGTCTCTTGTCCAGCGGTAGAATCGGATGGGTTGTAGTGGGTGCCGATCGGATTGCGGCCAATGGAGATGTCGCCAACAAGATTGGAACTTATTCCCTGGCCGTACTTGCTCGCCATCATGGTGTGCAGTTTATGATTGTGGCCCCTTCCAGCACATTGGATATCGAAACCAGCCAAGGGCAGGATATCATTATTGAACAGCGTCCTGAGGATGAAGTGCTGACTTGTTCGGCAAGGCGGATCGCACCCATTGGCACACGCGCCTGGAATCCGGTGTTCGATGTCACGCCGGCCGAACTGATTGATGTGATCGTTACTGAAAGAGGTGTTCTGCTGGAGCCTGCACGTACCGGAATTGCTCCTTTACTGGGTGTGAGTGCTGGAAATCGCTGAAGGGTCACGAGTGGATCAGCTATAGCGCTTATTTGTGCTAAAATGTACGCTTGTTTTATCTGGGGTTTAATAGTCAAATGGCTGAATTTGCCAAAGAATTGATTTCCGTTAATCTCGAAGACGAAATGCGTCAGTCCTATCTGGATTACGCGATGAGCGTGATTATCGGACGGGCGCTTCCCGATGTTCGTGATGGGTTGAAGCCGGTACATCGGCGCGTACTTTACGCGATGAGTGAGTTAGGCAACGACTGGAATAAATCCTATAAAAAGTCAGCTCGCATCGTCGGTGATGTCATTGGTAAATATCACCCACATGGTGATACGGCCGTATATGACACGATAGTCCGGATGGCTCAGACTTTTTCCATGCGTTATCCATTGGTTGACGGGCAGGGGAATTTTGGTTCCGTCGATGGCGATGCCCCGGCCGCCATGCGTTATACCGAAGTTCGCATGTCGAAAATCGCACATGAACTACTTGCGGATATCGACAAGGAAACTGTTGATTCCGTTCCCAACTACGATAGCTCGGAGAATGAGCCGGTCGTGATGCCAGCCAAGATCCCCAATCTCTTGATCAATGGCTCTACCGGTATCGCCGTAGGTATGGCGACTAATATTCCACCCCACAATCTGGGTGAGGTGATTGATGCTTGTGTGGCATTGATCGATCGACCAGGTATTAGTATTGATGAATTGATTTATCATCTCCCGGGCCCGGATTTTCCTACCGCCGGGATTATCAATGGCGCACAAGGTATCGTCGAAGCTTACAAGACCGGCCGCGGTCGGATCTATGTTCGGGCGCGATCGCACGTGGAAAGCAATGAGCGATCGGGGCGGGAATCGATTATCGTCACCGAGCTACCTTATCAGGTCAACAAGGCTCGATTACTGGAAAAAATTGCCGAGCTGGTCAAGGGAAAGAAGCTGGAGGGTATTGCGGAACTGCGCGATGAATCTGATAAGGATGGTATGCGCATGGTTATCGAAATTAAGCGCGGAGAGATGCCGGAGGTTGTACTTAATAATCTCTATCAGCATACCCAAATGCAGAACGTCTTTGGTATCAACATGGTGGCGCTGATTGATGGCCGGCCTCGCTTGCTGGATCTGAAATCCATTCTTGATGCTTTCCTGCGTCATCGCCGGGAGGTGGTAACCAGGAAGACAATATTCGAACTTCGCAAGGCACGGGAGCGGGCTCATACTTTAGAAGGTCTGGCGATTGCATTGGCCAATATCGATGAGATCATTGCTTTGATCAAATCATCCCCCGGCCCAGCTCAGGCCAGGTCGGCCCTGAGCAATCGCGTTTGGCCCCCCGGTGTGGTGCAGGCTATGCTGAAGCGAACTGGTGCTGAAGTCTTGCGGCTTGGTGGATTGGTTTCGGGCCACGGATTACTTGATGATGGTTATCATCTTTCTGAAGTTCAGGCACAGGCCATATTAGATTTGCGCCTGCATCGTCTGACTGGCCTGGAACAGGACAAGATCGTTGCGGAATACCGGCAATTGATTGAACGGATCGCTGATCTGTTGGATATTCTTTCCAATCCAGGGCGTTTGATGCAAGTGATTCGCGGGGAGTTGTTCTCTATGCGCGAACAGTATACAGACACCCGTCGTAGCGAAATTCTACAACGACGCCTTGACCTTTCCCTGGAAGATCTGATTGCCGAAGAAAATATGGTAGTGACATTGTCTCATGCCGGGTATGCTAAATCACAGCCACTCGATGCCTATCGAGCCCAGCGCCGGGGTGGGCGGGGAAAATCTGCAACTAATGTACGTGAAGAGGATTTCATCGAGAAACTGTTAATCGCCAATACACATGACACTTTGCTGTGTTTTTCCAGCTGCGGTCGTCTTTATTGGCTGAAAGTTTATGAATTACCACAAGCCGGTCGTAATGCCCGTGGTAAACCCATTATTAACTTGCTTCCATTGCGAGAAGGCGAACGCATCAATGCGATTTTGCCGATGCGGGAATTTGCCGACGATCATTATGTTTTTATGGCGACGGCCAGGGGGACAGTTAAAAAAACTCCCTTACAGGAATTCTCGAGGCCCCGGAGCGCGGGTATCACCGCCATCGATCTGCACGATGGGGATTCTCTCGTCGATGTTGCCCTGACCCAGGGCCAACGGGATATTATGTTATTTGCCAACAATGGCAAGGCAGCACGTTTTTCCGAATCACAGGTCAGATCGATGGGGCGTACCGCAGCAGGGGTACGAGGCATCCGTTTGAATGACGAACAAAAGGTTATTTCACTCATTGTCGTCGATGACCAGGCTACGGTTCTGTTGGCCACCAAAAACGGATTCGGCAAGCGGACGATGATTGCCGAATTCTCACGCAAAGGGCGCGGTGCTCAGGGTGTTATCGCTATTCAAACCACCGGGCGTAATGGGCAGTTAATTGGTGCCGTTCAGGTGCGTGATAATGATGAGGTCATGCTGATTACCGATGCGGGTACGCTGGTCAGAATGGCGGTAAAAGATATTTCCATTATCGGGCGCAATACACAGGGAGTTACCCTGATCAAACTGAATTTGAGTGAACGATTAGTGCAACTGGCGCGGATAGAATCGATTGATGATGGGATGGGGGAATCGGATTTGGTTGAAGAGTGATCTGTGTGACTTATCGATATTATTTCAGCGCTGAACTCGCTATGCTGCCAGCAGTAATTTTGGAGCACGTTTCTCCTCGCGCCGGGATGGCGGAGACTTCAAGAAAGCGGTGGAGAGATAGCAAGATGAGAATCAGTTTCCTTTTAACTGGCATAGCTTTGCTGGTTGGCTTGCTTGCGAACCCGGTTTGCGCAGCCAATAGTTCCGTACAGTCTCCCCTGAGTGGTGGTGCAAGTGGCAGCCAGGCTGTTCAGCAGCCAAGTCCTTTGGCTACTTCGAGGATGCGCTATATTACTGATCAGTTCAAAGTTACTCTTCGCGCTGGCCCTGGTCTGCAATACCAGATTATTCATATGTTGAGTTCTGGACGGCAGGTGAAGGTTCTCACTCAGGATAATCAAACAGGCTATACGCAGGTAGAAACGGCTTCCGGGATGACGGGTTGGATGCTTACCCGTTATCTAATGATTCACCCAGCAGCGGAGGCTTTACTTAAGCAGACCCAGGCTAAACTCAATCAGACGCAGAGTCAATCACGCACACTTGATGTGCGATTAAAGCAGAACCAGACGATACTGAAGGTGAAAACACTAAAATTGACTACCTTACAGGCGGGTTATGCCATCCTCCAACAGAAGTATAAGTCGCTTAGGACTACCGCCAGCAATGCCGTAGAAATCAATCAGAAAAACACTATGTTACAGCAACATATGGGGCAATTAGAGAAGCGTTCGAAAGTTCTCATGCAGATGAATGAGTCCTATCGGAATCGTACGCTGATTCGCTGGTTTTTAGCCGGCAGCGGAGTACTGCTGCTGGGTTTGCTTCTTGGCTTTTGGTTCCCTCGGCTGGCCCGTAAGCGCAGTGACAACTGGTTTAGTTGATCGATCCTTAAATACAGAGCCCTCAATATTGCAATTCCGAATAGATTTACTGCTGTGTTATCAATCCCCATGGTTTTCACGACCACTAGAATTCTTCCGTAGTATATCGCCATACTTGCAGGGTGTCGCTCCAGTAGTTGGCGCGTAGCCCCGCCTTGCGTTTCAGGTAGGCGATAAAATCCTCGGGATTTGGCAATTGTTCCCAGACGCTGGGCAGGAATGTCGCTTTGTGCAGGTCGTCCTGCAGGATAAGGCCGTCAATATCTGGGCGTATTTGTTGCAATAGCTCAGCTTCCATTTTTACAATCATAGGTTCAGGAGGGCTTAGAACAGAAATCTTGATCTCAATCTCGTCAAGCTCCTGAGACTGCAAAGACGGGAAACGAGGATCCTGGAATGCAGCGGCGAAAGCATGATCTATGATATCTTTGACCAGTGGTTGAAAGGCTTCCAGCGTACCAATACAACCACGAAGCTGACCATTTTTGGTCAAGGTTACAAAGCTGCCCCGGTTTTCTTGCGAGTAAGAAGAATATTCATTGATCTCGATAGGCAATGACTGTTTGTACTTGAGTCCATGACGAATGGATTCCTCAGCTATACCATGTAATTCTGCTCGTTCATCCGGATTAAATTCTGATTCATTCGAAGACATAAGCACCATACCCTACCACTTGGTTCCTGGGACCGGCGGTGTCACCGGAATTGCGTAAATCGATAATTCTAGCATGTAAATTATGCCGCTTGGCTGCAAATAACAAGCCCTGAATCGGGATTCTGCCACAAGCCTGTTCAGAACGAATTTCTTCTGGATGAAGTGTTTCTATCGCATGAGAGGTGATTGAGTCAATTTTTCTGGCCGTTTCGTAGTCCAGATAGTGGGTCAGATCCGAACTGATAACGATCAAAGTATTATCCCCATTCCACAGGCGTTCTAGAACCTCGGCGACTTCTTCCGGGCGCGCATCGCCGACGACGATAGGAATCAGGGTGAATCCATCATCGAGTATTTTTTGCAGAAAAGGTAGCTGGACTTCCAGGCTGTGTTCCTGGGCGTGGGCCTCATCCGACTCAATGACGTAAGTGAGGTTCAGAATATCTTTCATCACCTTATGATCAAGTGGAATATTGCCTAGTGGTGTTTGAAAATGGTCAACACCAGGGACGGCCATCCCACGAAAAGCGACCCGATGCGCTGGACCGAGAAGTACCACCCGCCGAATGGGATGGTCACGATTGAGCAGACAGGCATAGACCGAAGCCGCGATTGGGCCGGAATAGATATAGCCGGCATGTGGGGCAATCAATGCCTTGGGTGCGGGAGCAGCCGTTTTTGCATCCTCCAGCATTCGCCCCACTAAAGAACTCAACTCCCTTGGATTGTCGGGATAAAACATGCCACTTACAGCCGGGGGCCTCACTGTTTCCATGGGCTAATCCTCAAGTTTCATTACATTGAAGGAAATATGGGGATCATCAGGTCACCTTTAAAGTATCAAATTAATACCCATATTAAACCTTAGGTTAAAGTGGAGGATTGATATATGGATACGGTAAATAGTATCGTCCCGACTCGTTACTGGCATAAATTGGCGGATGGACGTATTCAATGCGATGTCTGTCCAAGGGAATGTAAGCTACATGAGGGCCAGCAAGGATTGTGTTTTGTGCGTGCCAATCAGAATGGGCAGATCGTTTTAACGAGCTATGGCCGTTCAAGTGGGTTTGTGATTGATCCCATCGAAAAAAAACCACTCAACCATTTTTTACTAGGAACCGGGGTATTATCATTTGGAACCGCAGGTTGCAATCTTGCCTGTAAATATTGTCAGAACTGGGATATCAGCAAGGCGCGGGACATGGATCGGCTGATGGATCAGGCCAGCCCGGCCATGCTCGCTGAAGCGGCCATCCAAACAGGAGCGAGGTCCCTAGCCTACACTTATAATGATCCAGTTATTTTTATGGAATATGCCATCGATACAGCCATTGAGGCACGCAAACGGGGGGTTCGTTCGGTTGCGGTAACGGCCGGTTATATCAATCCGGAGCCCAGGGTTGAGTTTTTCCAGTATATGGATGCGGCCAATATTGACCTTAAATCTTTCGATGAAGAGTTTTATTACAAATTATGTGGCGGGCATTTGCAGCCTGTATTGGAAACAATCGAATACGTTGTCAAGCAAACGGATTGCTGGGTAGAATTAACCACGCTGTTGATCCCGGGATACAATGATTCCGAGGCTGAAATAGAGCGGATGACGCAATGGATAGTGAACAGACTGGGGCCTGATGTTCCCTTGCACCTGACAGCTTTTCATCCGGATTTCAAAATGCAGAATGTGCCTCCCACACCGCCAGAAAGTCTTTCCCGGGCTCGAAAAATTGCACTACGCAATGGCCTTCATTATGCCTATACAGGCAATATTCATGACGAAGAGGGTGAAAGCACCTATTGTTATCAATGCGGCAAAAAGCTGATTGGTCGGGACTGGTACACGCTCACCGAGTGGCATCTCCAGAAAGGGAGATGTCCGGATTGCGGGACGCCTGTAGCTGGATTATTTGAAGAGAGTCCGGGTCATTGGGGAGCAAAGCGGGTGCCTGTTCGCATTAGGGCTGAAGAATAAGCCACTCTGCAACCAATTGATTGATATTAATAGTTGCGAAAGTATGTTTATGCCAAGGCGGCAAACCTAAACGGTTTATCTGTAATTTTACTGAAAAAACTTTCGCAGCTATTAATACTTATGTATTAACGGGGCAGTAGTGCTATAATAAGGCTACCGGCATGGCCGGTATTACCTTCAGGAGAGGGAATCAACATGGTATCGTCAAACATGAAATTACGCTGCTCACAGCGCTGGCCATCTTGCTGGGAGGATGTGCATCAGGGGGAGGTGGTATACCAGGTATACCTGGAGGGGGGGGACAAGTAACCCCACATCCCCCACATCCCCCACATCCCCCACATCCCCCACATCCCCCACATCC
>CAZUKD010000012.1:0-36589 GCA_964620825.1 uncultured Ectothiorhodospiraceae bacterium | reverse complement strand
GGACTCCGAAAACCGGCTGACAGACGACTCTCTCACCCCCTCTTCAGACTCATTTCATATTGGACAAGGCTGGTTCTTGATATCCATACATTACATGTTAGGCTACATTTGTATAATGGCAATTGAGTGGGTAGTCTTTTGACCGCGCTCATTCACTCCCCGACCTGAAGAACGGGGTTTCCCGGAGCGAAACTGATGAAAATTCGTGATCTGCTGGTCGGTGGAGTGGCTATCGTGCTTATTTCCACCGTCGCGTATCTCTGGCTTGGAGGAGAAAATAGCGGCCTGAACAAGGCGCCAACCGTACAGATGACTCTGCTCAATGGACAGCGTATCGATCTTGTTTCCCTGCGCGGCCACCCGGTTCTGATCAACTTCTGGGCTACCACCTGCCCTGGTTGCGTAGCCGAAATGCCTCATTTGAATGCCTTATACAAACAACTTGCTCCGCAGGGATTCGAATTGATCGGCGTCGCCATGTACTACGATCCGGCCCGACAAGTTCGCATCATGCGAAAAGCGCTCGGTATTGCCTATCCCATCACGCTCGATAGCAATGCTCATATCTCGGATGCCTTTGGCAAAGTACGGCTAACACCGACATCCTTCCTCATCAATCCAGAAGGTCATATCGTTTTCCAGAAAATCGGCGAGGTAAACATCGAAAAATTGCATATGCGAATCGCACGAATGCTGGCAAAAGATGCATCGGATACCACCTTCCAATACCCTATCCCGGCACCCGCTCAGGGATAATACCCTTGATAGGCAACGCCTGCATCCGATCGCGGCATTCGTGTATGATTTCTTCATTCATATTGCGACCCTCGCGAGTAATACCGCTAATAGCAATCTCAGCGCTTGCCCGGGCGCACCAACCCACCCAGGCCCGCTTCGATTAGCGCATTATCCAATAGAGTTTGAATACGCTGCGGTGATTCCATCGTTAATGCCAGATCGAGCAATTCCAGTGCCCGCTGCCGAGTAAAACTGCGAATGACCCATTTAACTCGGGTCAAGCCAGCCACACTGACACTCAAACCATCATAACCCATGCCCAAAAGCAGGATCACCGCCCCCGGATAACCCGCCATCTCGCCACAGACATAAATGGGTTTACCAGCCCGGTGCGCACCTTCCATAGCCTGTTTCAAGGCCATTAGAACCGCTGGATGAAACGGGTTATAGAGAGAGGCTACCCGTGTGTTATTACGATCCACCGCCAACAGATATTGAATCAGATCATTAGTGCCCACACTGAGATAATCCACCCGCCTGGCCAAAGATTCAGCCAAATAGACGGCTGAAGGCACTTCTATCATGACCCCGCACTGAGGCGCACTGATATCCGCACCTTCCTCAAGCAGTTCATTGCGTGCACGGCCTAGCAATTTGCACGCCTCATCTAATTCATCAACACTACTGATCATCGGGAAAAGAACCCGCAGGTTGCCCAATCCGGCCCCGGCCCGCAACATAGCCCGGATCTGAGTCAGAAAAAGCTCCGGATGATCTAGCGTAATGCGAATACCCCGCCAACCCAAAAAAGGATTGTCCTCGTGAACCGGGAAATAGGGCAAGGGTTTGTCCCCCCCGATGTCCAGGGTGCGCAAGGTAACCGGACGGGGATGAAAAGCCTCTAACAACTGTCGATAGAGTGGAATTTGTTCTTCTTCCGAAGGAAAACTGGAGCGCACCATGTAGGGAAATTCGGTCCGGTACAAACCCACCCCCTCAGCACCGGATTTCAACGCGGGCTCTACGTCACCCAGCAGGCCGCTGTTGACATACACCGGCATGTTGAACCCATCAGGGGTAATCGCGGGTTGTCGCGCAAGGCTACTGAGATCCTTCGCCAGTTCACGCTCTTCGCGGGCAAGTCGCGCATATTCGCGGCGCACTTGCCTGCTCGGCTGGACGATAAGTTGTCCCTGATAGCCATCAACCACCAATTCCCGCCCTTCCAGACGGGATACGGGCAAGTTTTCTGCACCCATAACCGCAGGAATACCCAGCGCTCTGGCCATAATGGCGACATGAGATGAACTCGAACCTCGAGCCGAAACCACGGCAACCAGCTTGTCCGGGGGAATCTCACCTAATTCCGCAACCGATATGTCATCACCGACCAGCACCGTATTGTCCGGAAAGGACTCGATTTCACGTTCGTGAGGAAGTAATTTGCTCAGGATGCGCCGCCCCAGATCGCGGATATCCACGGCCCGTTCACGTAAATAGGGATCATCCATCTCATCAAAGGTACGGGCATACTGAGAAACGGTATCCCGTAAGGCAGTAGGCGCCCATTGTCCTTGCCGTATACGTTTATGAACTCCGCCAATCAGGTGATTGCTGGCCAACATCATGGCATAGGCATCGAAAAGCACGCGTTCCTCTTCCGGTAAGACACCAGCCATGCGCTGATGGATCTGCTCCAGCTCCAGTCGTACCTGTTCGACTGCTTCATCGAAGACCCTGATTTCAGCCTCGACATCCGTTGTTCCCCGGTCCGGGATTTTGTTCAGGTCCGCTTGAGCGTAAGTCACTCGTGCCGTACCAATCGCTACGCTAGGTGCGCCGGGCAAGCCCGGTACGATCAGGTCGGTTAACCGTTCTCCGCGCAAGAGACGCTGCATCTCTCCGGATAATTCCGCCTGACGAAGAGATGCCGCCAGCTGTACGGCCAGAGTGGACAGCATGGCCACTACGGATTCATCAAAACAGACCCGTTCGCGTTGTCGGATGACCAGCACCCCTAAAACCCGGCGGCGATGAATGATCGGTACACCTAAAAAAGCGTGATAAGACTGCTCTCCTGTTTCCGGGAAAAACTTGTAGCGAGGATGACTGGGCGCGTCATCCAGATGCACAATTTCGGCGCGCTGCGCCACTAGACCCGCTAGACCTTCATCGAAACCCAGGCGTACTCTGCCCACGGCCTCTCGCTTTAACCCTTCAGTAGCCATCAACAGTAATCGCTGACTATCAGGCATTACCAGGTAGACGGAACAAACGTTCACTCCGAGGGCTGCTCGTACCCGCGCAACCAGAAGGTTGAGTGCCTCGCTAATGGATTCAGCGGAACCTACTTCTTCAACAATTCGCTGCAGAGTTTTAAGCAAAAATGGGGGCTGCATACTGGCATGTGGCTTGATGACAGGCTCCTCAGCCGACACAATGGTTTCCATTTTTTACAAGCCGCCTCCACTCTCGAACAGCAAAGGAGCAAGCTCGGTCAAAGCACACCGATAGACACGGCGTTTGAAAGTAATCACCTCAGAAACTGGATGCCAGTAATCGACCCATTTCCAGGTATCGAATTCTGGATTCGACGTACAATCCAAATGGAAACAATCTTCACCCCCCTGGAGGCGCAACAGGAACCAGATCTGCTTTTGGCCAATGCAGAGTGGAGTTGAGTACCGGCGAATCAGGTGTTTGGGTAAACGATAATGCAGCCAGCTACGGGTCCGCCCAATCAGAGAAACATGATTAGACTCCAGGCTGGTTTCTTCCCATAGCTCACGGTACATGGCATCTTCTGGTGATTCGTGGACACCAATCCCGCCCTGGGGAAACTGCCACCCACGCCGCCCGATTCGCCGGGCCCAGAATACGCGTCCGCCAGCGTTGCACAATATGATCCCTACGTTCGACCTAAATCCGTCCGAATCAATCACTTGCAACTCCTCCCAGTGATAGGTTACGTAGCTTTCTATTGTTTCATAAGCGCGAGATTTGAGCAATGAAACTGGGCGGAACAGACAATAAGGAAGTTTTCCCAGATGGCTGCTAATATTTGTGGTAGATAATATGGATTCAGAGAATCATGAGACTTGCGCTATTCGATCTGGACAATACTTTACTTTTTGGCGACAGTGATTTCGAGTGGGGGCGATTCCTAGCCGACATTGGTGTGGTTGAAGTAGATCAGTATGCTCAATCCAATGCCCATTTTCACGAAGATTATCAGGCTGGATGCTTGGATATTCATGCCTTTTCGCAGTTTTCCTTTACACCGCTGGCGGAAAACTCGATGGATCGTCTGCTGGCTTGGCGAAATCAATTTATCGATGAGCGCATTTTGCCCCTAGTTACCAAACAGGCACTCCAACTGGTTCGCCGACATATCCAAGCCGGGGATGTGCCGGTCATCATCACGGCCACCAATAGTTTTATCACCTACCCAATAGCTAATTTATTCGGAGTCACCCACTTGATCGCCACTGAACCCAAGTGTGTCGATGGTCATTTCATCGCAGAGATCGACGGTATCCCGGCCTTTCGTGAAGGCAAGGTCCAGCGCTTGGAAGACTGGCTCAAAAAATATCCGCAAGCGCAAGGTGAAAGCTGGTTCTACAGCGATTCACACAATGATTTACCACTCCTCGAGTGGGTTGATCATCCGGTGGCCGTTGATCCGGACCCTCAACTGGAAAGCCTGGCCAGGAAAAGGGGCTGGCCCATCATTAGTCTCCACCATGAATCAGTGGCCAGCGGCCAGAAAAGAAACCTACGGAGTGCGTAACAAGCCGGTATCGCTCTGCCTTAATAGATTTTGATTCAATATTCAATAGAGTCGAACCTGAATTGTAATTTAGCTCTGTTGCCGATTCAGCCAAAAACATTCATCAATTCGCGAATTCGAAGATCTGCGAGTCTATCGCCTTGACCGCTTTCCTGCACGGCCTGATTAAGCCCTCGGAAAAATTCTGGCAGAGCCCGGATCACTTGTGGCTTACGCAATCTTGATACGCCATAAATGGGCCGCATAGCCCGTAAGCCCACCCTGGGAAGCGCATCACATACCTTGATGCACCACTCCACACTCCACCCGGGTAACATCCCATACATGATGGCGCATGACCAATCGATAGACTTGCTCTGCATGCTGAAGCTGTATCGACGCCAGGCCCAACGTATTCCACGCGCAAACTTTCAGCCAGCTCGGTCATTTCTACATCCCAGAGCATGCGGAGCCTCATCTAGAGAGGCATCGATTACGATTTTATTAGCCCTGGCTTGTGCAGCCAGATGTTCGCTCCAGCCCATAGCTATGTCAGATTTCCACCAATTCAAAGTCTTCCCTGCTCGCGCCGCATTCCGGACAGATCCATGTTAGGGGGACATCTTTCCATTGAGTTCCTGGCGGAATACCCTCATCTGGCAGTCCCTTGACCTCGTCATACACAAAACCACAAATAACACACATATACTTTTTCATAGCCAATCCTCTCAGAACGCAATGAATCCTCCGTTGAATCCATCCAAATCCCATGGGTGAATGCGATTCGGATGCGTTATACAATGTCAGGTCAATAAAGCTTATCTATTTTTTCATGATGACGCACATTACGTAAGCCTCGATTCAGGAATCATGCACACTTGAACCAGCAACCCGTCGTTTTGATTTTTGCCGGTAATGATCCCAGCGGAGGCGCTGGCTTGGCTGCCGACACCGCCACCGTACTCAGCCTCGGTTGCCATCCCGCGCCCGTGATCACTGCAGTCACAGTGCAAGATACTGCTGGCCTCGAATATTTTCAGGCTATTTCCGCCGAACTGATCGATGCCCAGGCGCGTAAAATTATCACCGATATGCCAGTAGCTGCAATCAAAATTGGTATGCTCGGTTTTGCAACAACCGCCTTGGCCGTATTTGAAATCCTACATGACTTCCCGCGGATTCCGCTCATTCTAGACCCCGTCATCCAGGCCGGTGGCGGTGGCGAATTAAGCTCTAAGGAGACTATCGCGGCCCTGCGCATGTGGCTTCTGCCGCACACTACCCTGCTCACACCCAATCTGCCAGAAGCCCTGGCTCTTGCTCCCTTCGCAGACGGTTGTGATGCGGCAGGTGCTGCACTGCGCGAAGATGGGGTGGAATACGTGCTGATCACGGGCGGCCACCAGCAAGGCCCTCAGGTGGTGAATCGACTTTATAGTCCACATGGCGGCTGCGACCTCAACTGCTGGCCTCGCCTACCCGGTAGTTATCATGGCTCTGGCTGCACCTTGGCCTCTGCCTGCGCAGCTTTCATCGCCCAGGGAGAATCTGTCGGGGCTGCTGCCCGCAGTGCTCAACGATATACCTGGAATTGCTTACGCATGGCCCAACAACTAGGGCATGGGCAACTGATTCCTGATCGCCTGTTCTGGGCGCGTGATCGACGGGGAAAAGAATGAGACGGCCAGCACTGAAAGGACTTTACGTGATCAGCGACGAACGGCTCACACCATCCGCCCGTCTACTGAATTGTATCTGGAAGGCCATTCAGGGCGGCTCTCGCTGGGTTCAATATCGTGATAAAACTGCAGATTATGCCAGACGGCAAAGCGAAGCCCGCGCCCTGGTCGAACTTTGCCACCATTATGGGGTTGGCTGCCTCATCAATGACGATGTAGATCTGGCGCTGTCCAGTGGCGCCGATGGTGTGCATATTGGGGCAGAAGATCTGGATATTCTCACGGCACGCGCACGTCTCGGACCCCATGCGATTATTGGTGCATCCTGCTACGATCAAATCGAACTGGCTAAGGATGCCCTGCAGAAAGGAGCCGATTATGTCGCGTTTGGGAGCTTATTCCCCTCCCCCACCAAGCCCGATGCCCCGCTCATCAGTCTGGCAATGCTGCGCATCGCGCGGCAGGAACTGGCAGCACCAATCTGCGCCATCGGTGGTATTACTACGGCCAATGCGGCGTCTGTCATCAATGCAGGATCTGACCTGCTGGCCATTGTTAGCGGGGTATTTGCACAACCCACTATCGAGGCCTCAGCACGTGCCTTTTCACGCATCATCGATGCTTAAATCACTCACAGGAATTCTCCATGAACGCTAATAATAGGCATCAACTCTTTGAACGCGCTCAGCGCCATATTCCCGGCGGCGTAAATTCTCCTGTCCGGGCATTCAAAGGTGTCGGAGGTGATCCCATTTTTATCGAGCGGGCCCAAGGCGCCCGCCTTTTCGATACCGAAGGCAAAAGCTATATTGATTACGTTGGCTCCTGGGGGCCGATGATTCTCGGTCACGCTCATCCGGAAGTTGTTGCCGCCGTTCAGCAGGCTGCCAGCCGTGGATTATCATTCGGCGCACCTACTGAGCTGGAAATCTGCATGGCCGAACAGGTAGCCAAGTTGATCCCTACCATCGAAATGGTACGGATGGTCAATTCCGGTACCGAAGCCACGATGAGCGCTATTCGCCTGGCCCGCGGTTTTACCGATCGGGACAAAATCGTCAAATTCGAAGGCTGCTACCATGGCCACGCTGATGCGCTGTTAGTCAAGGCCGGCTCCGGCGCGCTAACTCTAGGTATTCCAAGCTCTCCCGGTGTGCCTGAATCTGTAGCGCGAAATACACTCACCCTGCCCTATAACGATCCGGGCAGCGTCGAGGAAACCTTTTCCAGGCTGGGTGAGGAAATCGCCTGTATTATTGTCGAGCCCGTGGCTGGCAACATGAACTGTATCCCTCCGGAACCCGGCTTCCTGGAAGGCTTGAGAAAGACTTGCGACACCTACGGTACGCTACTTGTCTTCGATGAGGTCATGACCGGATTCCGGGTTGCCCTGGGAGGAGCCCAGGCGCTCTATGGTATTCACCCGGATCTGACAACGCTTGGAAAAATCATTGGTGGCGGTCTGCCGGTTGGCGCCTTCGGTGGTAAGCGGGAAATTATGGAGCACCTCGCCCCGCTAGGGCCGGTTTATCAGGCTGGAACATTGTCTGGCAACCCATTGGCTATGACCGCTGGCTTGAAAACGCTGGAATTGATCGCCCAACCCGGCTTTCATCAGCGTCTGAGCACATTGACTTCCCGACTGGTACGTGGGCTCGAGGGAGCCGCGGTCGATGCCGGCCTTCCCTTGCGGGGAAATCAGGTGGGTGCCATGTTCGGATTGTTCTTTACCCAGGCAGCCGCCGTGAGAAATTTCTCCGATGTCATGGCCTGTGATATAGAAACCTTTCGTCACTTCTTCCATGGCATGCTCGATCAGGGTATTTATTTTGCGCCTTCAGCTTTTGAGGCTGGGTTCACTTCGGCAGCCCATGGCGAGGAAGAAATCGAAACCACCATTGCCGCAGCATCTACAGTCTTCCAGAGTCTTGACAAGTGATCAACTGATACGTATTCACCAGCGTTGCCGTGACCTGATGACACGTGTCCACCTTCGTTTCTGTTGGGAAAGCATCGGCACCACGGTACGATATCCAGACAATAACGCCACAAGGTGCGCAAGCTGAGAGCCGATAGAGTCATTGCCGGAGGTGAATTGTCAATAAATCCCTAACCGGGCTATCCCCTAACTGGAATCTATATCTCATCTACCGACTATAACGAGAGAAAACCATGTCCAATCATATCGATTTTCCAAGCCTGGAATATTTGGGGCTCGATTACCCGGATCTTAGAACCGCCGCCGGATTACAACGACTTGATGCTGCCTTCGTCGCGGAACTGGAAAGAGATGACCCAGAATTAGCCGGGTATCTCAATAGCTTGCGAAAAGATCAGAAACCAGACAATCCGACTCTCAGCGAATGGCTGATTCAAATTGGACTGAAATTGGAAGACTTTCTTATTCGCTTGTTTGCTATCGAAACGCCAGCAGGTGAATTGCGCGCGGAGATCCAGGCCCAGGATCCGATCATGCGCATGAAGGCTGGCCTGGTTTCCAGGCGCGCCCGGCGCTACCGCGGCTCTCTTGAGGCCAATCTGGCGGGTCTTGATGCCTGGGTACATCAGCACGCAAGTAAATTTTCTGCAACTGACCCAGAACTTGGCACAGCCCTGTTTTTTGAGTATTTGCTCAATGATCCGAATGCTGCCGCTGACCTCGACCGGCTCATTCAATGGGCCGCGTTGAGCCTTAAACACCCGGAGCATGTCCATGGCTGGGTTAGTTTTCGGCTACCTAACCGCCTGGATCATGCTCACCTGGTTAATTTACAGAAAATTGACCGGGATCCAGCCAATCGCATGCAAGCCGCTCCCATCCATTGGCGTCATCGTGACGGCTTTTCCTTGACCGATCCTCGCGGTAGTCTGCGCATGGTTCAAGATCAAGTTAATTATTGTCTCTATTGCCATGATCATGAGGGCGATTTCTGCTCTATCGGCTTCCCTGAAAAAAAAGGCAGCCCGGAATTGGGGTTCAAAAAAGATCCTCTGGGTAATATCCTCACCGGGTGCCCGGTCGAGGAACGTATTTCCGAAATGCACTGGCTGCGCCGGGAAGCCAGACCACTCGCCGCATTGGCGATGGCCATGTGTGACAACCCTATGCTGCCAGCCACCGGGCATCGTATCTGTAATGACTGCATGAAATCCTGCATCTATCAGAAGCAGGATCCGGTGGATACTCCTCAGATCGAAACTCGCCTGCTTACGGATGTGCTCAGCCTGCCTTGGGGGGTGGAAATCTATGGCCTGTTGACTCGTTGGAACCCATTGCGTTCCCAACAATCGGTTATGAAGCCCTACAATGGCCACCGTGTATTGATTGCTGGCCTGGGACCCGCAGGCTTTACCATGGCCCATCACCTGACTCAGGAAGGCTGTGCCGTAGTAGGTATTGACGGACTCAAGATCGAACCCCTGCCGCAGGAGTTGATCGAACAACCGGTACGCGATTGGGAACAATTGACCGAGCCACTAAACCAACGCATTCTCCTCGGCTTTGGTGGGGTTGCTGAATACGGTATCACGTCGCGCTGGGATAAGAATTTCCTCAAACTGATTTATCTGACTCTGCTACGCCGTCCGACATTCCAGGTTTTTGGCGGTGTACGTCTAGGCGGCACCCTGACGCTTGAGAATGCCTGGGAACTCGGCTTTGATCATGTCTGCCTCGCAACCGGCGCCGGACTGCCACGAATCATCCCGATCGGCAACAGTTTAGCGCGTGGAATGCGCCAGGCCAGTGACTTCCTGATGGCACTACAACTCACCGGAGCGGGCAAGGATGAAAGTCTCGCCAATCTTCAGGTCCGCTTGCCGGCAGTTGTAATCGGTGGAGGACTGACGGCGATTGATACCGCGACCGAGGTACAAGCTTACTACGTCAAGCAGGTGGAAAAAATACTCACCCGCTATGAAGCACTGGGCAACCCGGAGAACCCCCTTGATTTGCTGCCAGGGCTGAATGAGGAAGATCTCAGCATCCTGGCAGAGTTCCTCGCCCATGGACGGGCAGTTCGCGTTGAACACGAACGTGCCGCCACCGAAGGGTGTGAACCTGATCTTATTTCCCTGCTGCGTCAGTGGGGTGGCGTGACGCTGGCTTACCGCAAAGGTATCAACGCTTCCCCTGCCTATCTGCACAATCACGAGGAAATTATTAAGGCGATGGAAGAGGGTATTTATTATGCCGAAGGTCTTGATCCTCTCCGGGTCGAGCTGGATCAGTATCAACACATCGAATCGATCGTTTTCCGCCAGATGCGCCTTGAAGGCTGTATCTGGGTGGGGTCTGATGTGAAGCATCTGCCGGCCCGCTCCGTCTTCGTGGCCGCAGGCACGGTACCCAATACTATTTACGAACGTGAACACCCCGATACTTTCAAGCTGGATGGCATCCATTACCGGCCTTATCGCAATCATTACCAGACCCTCCAGCCCATAGATGTGGCCGAACACTGCAAGAGTGTAGAATTCGGAGCCTTTACCTCTTATGTTAATAAGAATTACAAAGTCACTTTTATCGGCGATGCGAATCCTGTATTCAATGGCAGCGTGATCAAGGCAATTGCCTCGGCTAAACGCAGCTATGGTGGAGTCATGAATTCACTACGAGGTATTACGGCACATCCAGATGAACCTTACGGAATATTTGCCGGGCGAATGAAATATCTACTCACCGCAACCGTGGACGAGGTGCGTCAGCGCAATCCTGCGGTGGTGGAATTATGGGTCAGAGCACCGATGGCTGCACGCAATTTCAAGCCAGGGCAGTTCTTTCGCCTCCAAACTTTCGAAAGCCTGAGTCCGGTCGTTAAGGGAACCCGTCTGCAAATACCAGCGATTACAGTTACTGGAACCGGCATCGAAGGTGACCGGATCCGCCTTCTGGTATTACAATGGGGAACCGGCCCTCGGTTGGTGTCACGACTTCAATCGGGTGATCCGCTGGTTTTGATGGGTCCGACCGGTGCTCCAGCGCATATTCCTGAAAACCAGACCGTGCTGATTGTCGCTGGACGCTGGGGAGCTGCGGTCATGCTTGATCTGGGCCCGGCCTTAAAGGCGGCGGGAAATCGGGTCATCTATGCAGCTGCATTCAATTCTGCCCATGAGCTGGATCGTCAGGATGAGCTGGAGGTCGCTGCTGACCAGATCATCTGGATCACAGGGAAGGGACATCAGATCAATACGCGCCGCCAGCAGGATATCAGCATTATGGCTACCGATGTAATTGATGTATTGTTCCGTTACGCTCAGGGAGAATTCAGCACCTCCAATGGAAGTCATATCTCCTTGCAGGAGGTCGATCAACTGATGGTCATGGGATCAACCGGATTGCTGGGTGCATTTCAGCAATCCACTGCGGCTAAAGGCCGTCTAGGGGGTATATTCAAACCGGATCTGACCGCATTCGGTACCGTAGGCAGTCCGATGCAATGCATGCTCAAAGGTGTTTGCGGGCAATGCCTGCAATGGCAGATTGATCCGGAAACCGGTCAGCGGACCAGAGCAATCTTTTCCTGTTCGGAGCAGGATCAACCGTTGGCCTGGATCGATGTCAACAACCTCGCTGCCCGACAAACCCAAAACCGATTAGTCGATCGCCTCAGCGCCCGTTGGCTGGATTATGTGTTGACTCAGTCCAACTAGCTGACGTCTTAACACGGAAGCGAGATAGGGGCTCTGCAGGCCCCCGTGACTCTCACGCTGTGAGAGGTAGCTCTCAGCTGACGCAGCCATCTGTGGCCATAAACTTCGTTGATAACCTTATTCTTATCAATTATCTGTATATCAGTGACGGGAAACACCTGCACCACCCCCCGATCAGCCAGCGATATCCGAATAAGGAATCAGTCCAAATGCTGGAGGATAGCGCGTTGCACGGTGTTCAATGTAGCGGGCACTGTTTCAACGTTTCCTCCTGATTGTTTGATCGCGATATCCGGATCCTTGAGGCCATGGCCGGTTAAAGTACAAACAACGGTTGAACCGGCTGGAATCCGACCACTGCGGATATCGCGAAATGCACCCGCCAGCGAAGTGGCGGAGGCAGGTTCGCAAAATACGCCTTCCTGAGTTGCCAGCAAACGCTGGGCTTCAAGGATCTCGGTATCGGTACATTCGTCGAACCAACCGCCGGATTCACGCTGCACCGACCAAGCATACTCCCAGGATTGGGGATGACCGATACGAATAGCTGTGGCCACTGTTTCTGGATGATCCACCATCCCACCACGAATGAAAGGAGCCGATCCAGCGGCCTGATATCCCACTATGCGGGGACGGCTACCCACCACGGAACTACCGGCATATCGACATTGCCCCCCGCAAAAGGCGCAAGCCTCGGTCAGTTTGTCTGTCTTGGCTCCGGCCAACTCACTGTAGCCGATCCAGTGGGCAGTCATATTACCGGCATTCCCAACCGGTAAACAATGATAATCCGGTGCCCGGCCAAGTTCCTCAACAATTTCGAAAGCCGCGGTTTTTTGACCCTGCAAGCGATAGGGATTGATAGAATTGACAATAGTTACCGGTACCTGCTGGGCAACTTCCTTGACCAGACGCATACCGTCATCAAAATTCCCCTGGATCTGCAGAATCACTGCGCCATGCATCATGGCCTGAGCTAGTTTGCCCATGGCGATTTGGCCATCTGGAATGAGTACGAAAGCGGTGATACCAGCGCGCGCAGCATAGGCGGCGGCGGCGGCCGAGGTGTTGCCGGTCGAGGCGCAGATGATCGCCCGACTACCTTCCTCAACCGCCTGGGTCACAGCCAGAGTCATGCCGCGATCCTTGAAGGAACCGGTTGGATTCAATCCTTCGTATTTCACGTAAATCTCCACCTCACACGACAACTGACGCGGAATATGGTTGAGACGAATCAACGGCGTATTGCCTTCGCCAAGGCTGATGATGCGGGTGTCATCCTGCACGGGCAGGCGATCACGATATTTTTCGATAAGACCCATATAACGTTGACCAAAACTCATCACCAGCCCCCTATTCAAGAAAATTTTATTTGAGACTCTCCACCCGGATGCGAGTCAGCGGATGAGTGACTGAAGCCAATTGCTCGATAGCCCGCTGAGCGTCATTCATACGCGCCTCTCGGACCGGCGCAGTCAAAATAACGATTGATACAGCCGCCATCTCTTCTTCAGATTGTGGTTGAAGAACGGCCTCGATACTGATTCCATGCTCACCCAATATATGGGTAATATCCGCCAATACGCCAGGTCGATCTACGACATTCAAATGCAGGTAATAACCGCTGATTGCCTGATTAATCGGAAGCACCGGGATATCTGCCAAGGCATCCGGCTGAAAAGCCAGATGGGGTACTCGATTATGCGGATCAACTGTAAGCTCTCGAGCGACGTCCACCAGATCGGCTACCACAGCGGATGCGGTGGGTTCGGCTCCCGCGCCCGGACCATAATAAAGTGTCGAACCCACCGCATCCCCGCGCACCAGGACGGCATTCATCACGCCATCCACATTGGCGAGCAATCGGCGCTGAGGTAACAGGGTTGGATGTACACGCAACTCAATACCCTTGGGCTGTCGGCGGGCGATACCCAAATGCTTGATCCGATATCCCAGTTCGGCTGCATTGGTCACATCCGTTTGGGTAATACGGGTTATCCCTTCGGTATATACCTGTGCGAACCGTAGCGGAATCCCAAAAGCAATCGAAGCCAGAATAGTCAGTTTGTGGGCAGCATCGATGCCCTCGACATCGAAAGTAGGATCCGCTTCAGCATAACCCAATCGCTGGGCTTCGGCCAACACAGCCTTAAAGTCGCGCTGTTTATCCCGCATTTCGGTTAAAATAAAATTGCCGGTCCCGTTGATGATCCCCGCCAACCATTCAATGGTATTGCCCGCTAAGGATTCACGAATTACCTTGATGATGGGAATGCCCCCACCCACTGCTGCCTCAAAAGCCACTGTGACCCCATGCGCCTGGGCCAGTTCAAAAATCTCATTACCATGCAGGGCAATCAACGCCTTGTTTGCAGTCACCACATGTTTGCCTTGGTCGATCGCGCGCAACACCCATTCCCGGGCGGGGTCGATACCGCCTATCAACTCCAACACAATCTGGACTTCTGGGTCGTCCACGACCTCCTGTCCATGTTGCGTCAGACGAGTCCCCTGTAAATTACAATTACGCGGTCGCTGAAGATCACGCGCTGCCGCACAGACGATACGCATCCCTCGTCCTGCCCGACGCTCAATTTCACGACGGTTGCGAGCCAATACGTTCACTACCCCACAACCGACGGTTCCCAAACCCAGCAGACCTATCTTGACCGGTTCCAATGGATTCCCCTGTTCAGCATTATTCTCACCCTGAAAGCGCCTTAATTTATTCAACATAACGCAGCATTTGACGAATACCGCGGATTGCCTGACGGGTTCTATGTGGATTCTCGATCAGCCCGAAACGGATATGATCGTCACCATAATTTCCAAAACCGATACCCGGCGCTACAGCGACTTTCGCTTCCCTCAGCAACAGCTTGGTAAATTCCAGTGATCCCATCTTGCGATGAGGTTCCGGGATGGGCGCCCAGACAAACATCGTTGCCTTGGGTAATTCCACTTCCCATCCGGCAGCATTCAGTCCCTGACATAACACATCCCGGCGCATACGATAAGTTTCACGAATCTCCTTCACACATTCCTGAGGCCCTTCCAGGGCAGTGATCGCGGCAACCTGAATGGGTGTAAACATACCGTAATCCAGGTAGGATTTCATCCGCGCTAAGGCAGCTACCAGCTTGGCATTACCACACATGAAGCCGACCCGCCAACCGGGCATGTTGTAACTTTTGGATAGCGAATAAAATTCAACTGCGACATCCTTGGCATCCTGAACCTGCAGGATAGAGGGCGCCTGGTAGCCATCGAAAACAATGTCGGCATAAGCAATGTCATGTACAACCCAAATACTATTTTCCCGCGCAATAGCGACTACCTTCTCAAAAAAATCAAGGTCGACACATTGACCGGTCGGGTTACCCGGAAAATTGAGGATTAATACCTTCGGTCGTGGCCAGCTGTCGATGATAGCCCGTTCCAGTTCGTGGAAAAAATCGACATCGGGAGTCAATGGTACATGTCGGATATCGGCCCCCGCGATTACGCAGCCATAGGAATGAATTGGATAGGCCGGACTGGGCACCAATACGGCATCGCCTGGACCAAGAATGGCCATGGCCAGATGAGCCAGACCTTCTTTTGAACCAATAGTGACGATCGCTTCAGCCTCGGGATCGAGATCAACGTCAAACCGCTCTTTGTACCAATGGCAAATCGCCTTGCGCAATCTGAGAATGCCACGTGACACGGAATAACGGTGGGTATCTGGGCGCCTGACCGCTTCTATCAACTTCTCGACGATATGACTTGGCGTGGGCTGATCCGGGTTTCCCATACCAAAATCGATAATATCCTCTCCCCGGGTCCGCGCCTTGGCTTTGAGATCATTGACAATATTAAAAACGTATGGGGGCAGGCGCTGGATGCGGGGAAATTCATCTTTCACGGAAATTCTCTTAAATTGAAACCTGTTCGAGGACTAAAATCAAGAGACATTACGTGCCATTTGGATAACTGTCAATACTCTGAAAGCCCTGAAGAATAAGACTATCCTGATCAACCTGTTGCGTCAATAAGGTATAAACAGTGCTTGATTAACCACCGCCCAGCAACCGCTTGCTATCACGACTTACCTATGGAACTATACCCTGATGGGATGTGATCAAGCCTCGATTTCTGCACCCTGTCACCAGGAGGACTAACGGTCATCAGGATGAAATAGGTTTGGCAGAATCCTTTGAATTTCCACTTTTACCTTTGGGTTTATGTCCGAGTAAGGGCTTCAGTTCGTAGCGATACGCAAAACCCGGCAGGGCGAAAACTACGAATAAAGCCAAAGTCACACCATAGAAAACCCAATTCTGGTGGTAAATCTCCCCAGTTAGGCGTTTCTCCAGGCCCATTCCCAGCAAACCAACCAGGAAATAAAGCACCAGCCATTCGAATAATGGCCAGCCTGCCGATTTCTTTTTACGAGAGCGGAAGATAAAGAATACCCGCTCACTTAACCATGGCAAATTAGCTGCGAGAATAGCCACTGCGATATAAACCCAGATATAGATGCTTTCCGTGCCACTCATAGGTGACTCACCGCCATCGTACAATACGCCATCAAGGCTCCAGGCAACACTCCAAGCGCCAGAACAGCCAGGCCATTCAGACTAATGGCCCAGGCAGCCTGCCTGTCAACAGGAAACGGTTTGGCCTGTTCGGGCTTATCAAAGTACATATACTTGATTACTCGTAGATAATAAAAAGCACCAATGACTGACAGAATCACTGCATAAACAGCAAGCCAAACTAGATGGACATCCAATATGGCCTGCAGAACAACCAATTTCGCATAAAAACCCACTGTGGGTGGTATGCCAGCCATTGAGAATATTAATAGCAACATAATGAACGCCATCCATGGATTACGATCATTCAATCCTTTGAGATCGGCAAGGCTCTCGACTTCGATCCCGTTTCTGCTCAGCAGAACCAGCAAACCAAACCCGCCAGCAGACATAATGCCATAGACCAGCACGTAAAACATGGATGCCGCATAGCCGATTTGAGTTCCGGCCAAAACCCCCAGGAAAATGAACCCGGTATGGCCGATCGTGGAATAGGCCAGCATACGTTTGATGCTGGTCTGGGCAATTGCAATAATATTACCGACTGCCAGAGAAAGCACCACCAGTAATTCAAGCATGATGCCCCACTGCGCATGGGCCTGTGGCAATGCTTCCGCGAGAAGCCGGATCACCATGGCAAAAGTAGCTATTCCACCGATGGAAGCCATATATAAGGTGACCGAAGTCGGCGCACCTTCATAGACGTCAGGTACCCACATATGAAAAGGGACAGCACCCAACTTGAATGCCAGACCAGCAACGATAAACACCACCGCGAGACCGATAGCAATCGAAGGATGCGCGCTCTGAGCCAACTGACCGGCAATCCCTCCAATATCCAGCGAACCCGTTATCCCATACAGGATGGACATCCCATACAACAACATCCCTGAGGCCAGCGCTCCGAGCACAAAATACTTCATCGCCGCCTCAGAAGCTCGACCGGAATCGAGCCGGAACGCAACCATGGCATACATCGCCAAAGACATTAACTCGAGTCCCAGATACAACGTCAGGAGGCTATGAGCCGAAATCAATACCAGCGTGCCGAGTACGCCGGCAAGGCCAAGAATAAAGTATTCTCCTTTAAACATTCCTCGTTCACGAATGTAGATCCGGGAATAAGCAAATACAGCGATAGTCAATCCGAGCACAAATATTTCCAGCATGACCGAAAACGCATCAGCAACAAAGGTTCCGGAAAATCCGATTGAGCGAACGGGCGGCGCAAAGAACCAGACCAGCAAACCGGTAATAACGAGTGTGATCTGTGACAGCCAATAAGTTGCCTCTCTTTGATCATCGCGCAGAAACACATCGATAATCAGTAGCAAACAGATCATACCCAGTAAAAATAGTTCGGGTATTAGTAGTACAAAATCTTGGGCAGCAGGTAAATTCATGCGAGTGGATTCCTATCCTTACAACTTAGATGTCAGCGCCTGCTGCAAGAGATGGTTGACTGAAGCATGCAAGACATTGACTAGTGGCTCTGGATAAATACCCAGCGCTAAAACCGCAATGGCCAGCATAGCCAGTATGAGGGTTTCTCTGGGTTTGATATCCGTCAATGCGGCCACTTGCGGATTGCGAACCGGGCCGTATATCACGCGCTTTACCATCCACAAAGTGTACGCAGCACCAATAATAAGAGTCAAAGCGGCAATAAAAGCCAGCCAGAAGCTACCTTTGAACGTAGCCAGAATAATCATAAATTCACCGACGAAGCCAGACGTCCCCGGGAGGCCGACATTCGCCATAGCAAAAAGGACGAGAAATCCTGCAAAAATCGGCATCGTATTGACCACTCCGCCATAAGCGTTGATCTCACGCGTATGCATACGCTCATACAGGACGCCGACACACAAAAATAGTGCGCCGGAAATAAACCCGTGGGAAACCATCTGTACTATGCTGCCTTCCAGAGCCAGTGCGGCAGCCTGGGTATCTCCGGTATGGGAAACGATCGAAAAAATGACAAAGAAAGCTAAGGTAACGAATCCCATGTGAACAATAGATGAATAAGCAATCAGTTTCTTCATATCCTGTTGCACCATGGCGACGAAGCCAATATAGACGATAGCCACCAAGGACATGAAAATCAGCAGACCACTCAATTCGCGACTGGCATCCGGGGTAATCGGCAAAACAAAACGCAAGAATCCATAGCCGCCGGTTTTCAGCATGATTGCGGCCAGAATCACCGAGCCACCCGTTGGAGCTTCGACATGCGCATCCGGAAGCCAGGTATGAAAAGGCCACATCGGAATCTTGACAGCAAATGCACCCATAAAGGCCAGGAATATTAGAATCTGGGGAGTCATGGCCAATTTCAGGCCCTGGAAATCAAGTACACTGAAACTACCGGTGCGTGTATACATGTAAATTAGAGCAATGAGCATAAACACCGATCCGAGAAAGGTGTACAGAAAGAACTTAAGAGTGGCATAAACGCGTCTAGGGCCACCCCAAAGACCAATCAGAATAAACATTGGAATCAGCATGGCCTCAAAAAAGATATAGAAAAGTATCGAATTGAGGGCGGAAAAAACTCCGTTTATTAAGCCTTCCATGATCAGGAAAGCAGCCAGATACTGCGCCACATGTTCCTGAATGACCTCCCAACCCGCAATCACGACCAGCACCGTTGAAAATGTCGTCAAAAGTATCAAGGGCATGGACAAACCATCGATACCCAGGAAATAATTGATATGGAAGGTATCGATCCAAGAATGGAATTCGGTAAATTGCATGGCCGAAATATGCGAATCAAATCCCGTAAATAATGGAATACTAAGCGCGAAAGTTAGTAAGGCAAAAAACAGGGCCAAACGGCGGATACCCGCATATTTGTCTCCCGCACCAAGAACAACGAGGCCGCCCAAAATCGGCGTCCAGATTACCAGGCTGAGCAGTGGCCAATTTGCAAACATGTAGGTCCCTTGATCCAAGATCTCTTATTTTCAGGTCGATTCGAGAATACTTATCGCCATACGACCCAGCCCAGCAGGACGAGTACACCGATAACCATTGCGAAACTATAATGGTACAGATAACCAGTTTGGGTTTTACGCAACTGACGCGATGACCATCCGATCATACGAGCCGTGCCATTAACGAGTAGACCATCGATAACCAGCCCGTCTCCCAACTTCCAGAACAGCCTGCCAACAGCACGTGCGCCACTCGCAAAGACCAGATTATTAAAGGCATCGAAGCCATACCCCTGGATCAGGATGGCTCTGGGAGCACTGAGCATCTCTCTTAGTCGATCGCCGGCAAGCGGGCGATATAAAATAAAGTACCAAGTCAGGCCGATGCCGGAAACGGCCAGCCAGAATGGCAACGTAATAAACCCATGGAGAGTAAATGCGAGCACACCCGAAAATTGATGTTTCAATTCCTGCAATACTGCATGATGGGGTAATACAGTAATCGCATGGCCAAAGTAATGGCCAAACAGCAGGGGATACATTAGATAACCTACGATAATTGAAGGTATCGCCAGTAAAACCAGTGGAACGGTAACGACCCAGGGTGACTCCCGTAAATGAGCACGTGTATGCTCATCCATCCGCTCCCGGCCATGAAAAGTCATGAAGAACATCCGGAAGGTATATAAGGCAGTCACGATAACACCTAAAATCAGTAGCCATTCGGCAAATTCAGCACCAGGAATTTTCGCCAGGGACACAGCTTCAATGATACTGTCCTTAGAATAATATCCAGAAAACCCCGGAATCCCGCTCAAGGCCAGTGAGCCCGCCAGCATGGTCCAGTAGGTGATAGGCATGTATTTCTTCAAGCCACCCATTTTGCGCATATCCTGTTCATGATGCATGGCGATGATGACGGAGCCGGCAGCCAGAAAAAGTAGCGACTTGAAAAAAGCGTGAGTTATCAGATGGAAAATACCCGCTGCATAGGCAGATGCACCCAACGCGGCAACCATGTATCCCAGTTGAGATAATGTGGAATAGGCAATCACTCGTTTGATGTCATATTGCACGATACCGATTAAGCCCATGAAAAAAGCATTCAGGGAGCCGATAATCAGCATCAGGCTCAAAGCCGGTACGCTTAATTCATAAATTGGTGACATTCGAGTGACCATGAAAATACCGGCGGTCACCATGGTTGCGGCATGGATTAACGCCGAAATCGGAGTCGGACCCTCCATCGAATCGGGCAGCCAGACATGCAACGGTATCTGTGCTGACTTGCCCATCGCACCCATAAATAACAAGATTGCGACAACCGTAGCGACCGACCATTCCATACCGGGAATGATCGTGATGGTTTCGGTAGCCAGCCGCTGTGCCTGGGCAAAAACTACTCGATAATTAAGGCTCCCCGTATAGGCATAAATAGCGGCTATACCGAGCAGGAAACCAAAATCGCCCACGCGGTTGGCCAGGAAAGCCTTCAGGTTAGCGAAAATTGCTGATTCCTTGTTCATGTAGAAACCAATTAGCAAATAGGATACCAGCCCCACCGCTTCCCAGCCAAAAAATAACTGTAGAAAATTATTGGCCATCACCAGCATTAACATGGAAAACGTAAATAGCTCGATATAGCTGAAAAAACGCTGATAGGCGGTTGCCCGAACCTGGCTTTGTTCTGGCCAAAGCTCTTCGTCATTCCACATATAACCAATGGTGTAAATATGCACCATGAGGGAAACAAAAGTGACTACAACCATCATGAGCAAGGTCAGATGATCGATCAAAAATCCGATCGATAACGCCAACCCGCCGGCAACCATCCAGATATATACCGGGCCATCGAAAACAGGCACACCGCCAAAGATCTGCTGAACGAATACCCAGACCGAGAGTGCGAAAGCAATAGCAACCCCGAAAGTTGCCACCAGATGAGTGCCGGTTTTACCCATTTTGCGCCCAAACAGACCAGAAATAACTGACCCAAACAGAGGGGCGAGCGGTATTGTCAGATAAACCCATTCCATGGCGCTAACCTTTCATATCTTTGAGATCAATCACATCAATCGTACCCCGGTTACGGAATAGCACAACCAGAATCGCCAGGCCAATAGCGGCTTCCGCAGCCGCAACCGTAAGGATGAAGAAAACGAAAACCTGTCCCGCCAAATCATGTAAATACCAGGAAAAAGCAATAAAGTTTAAATTCACGGCCAACAGCATCAGCTCGATACACATCAGCAACAGAATGATATTCTTGCGATTGATAAAAATTCCTGCCATGGCAATTGAAAATAAAATAGCTGCAACAATCAGATAATGTGACAGAGTAATCATGACAAGCCCTCAACAACTCGTCGATTCGAATAGCCACTTATCAATACTCTCATAATTTTTTCTCCGCTGGCATTTTGACCAAGCGAACCCGGTCTCTTCGGTTCACCTTAACCTGATTTCCTGGCCGCTGATACTTCGTTCCTATGCGTCTTCTGCGCAGAGTCAGCGAAATCGCCGCTATGATGGCGACCAGCAGGATCACCGCAGCAATCTCAAATGGGTAAACATACTGAGTATATACAACACGTCCTAGTGCGGTTGTGGATGGAATCTCATGGCTCACTGGCCCCGCCACACGCTGAAAATATTGCGTGCCCAAAACTAAAGCGAGTTCAATCACCATCAATAATGCAACCACGATACCCAGTGGGAGGAAGCGGATGAAACCCTGCCGCATACGGGCAATATTGATATCAAGCATCATGATCACGAATAGGAACAGCACCATGACCGCACCGACATAGACCAATACCAATACGATACCCAAAAAATCGGCATGTAAAGTAATCCATAGGGCTGCACTATCGAAAAAGGTCAGCACCAGAAACAAAATCGCATGGACCGGATTGCGCACGGTAATCATGCCCAAGGCCGACAAAATCGCCAATGCAGAAAAGAAATAAAAGATAAAATTAAGAAAATTCATCAGTAATTCCTAGCGATACGGTGCATCATCAGCCCGATCCGCAGCAATCTGCGTCTCATACTTGTCACCAATCGCCAATAATTTTTCCTTGGCCATGATTTCTTCCCCGCGTTGTTCGAAATGATATTCGAACTCCCGGGTCAGCACGATGGCATCAACGGGGCATGATTCTTCGCAAAATCCGCAATAAATACATTTAAACAAGTCAATGTCATATCGAGTCGTGCGGCGGGTACCATCTTCCCGTTCCGTTGATTCGATCGTAATGGCCAATGCGGGACAAACCGCTTCACATAATTTACAGGCAATACAGCGCTCTTCCTCGTTGGAATAGCGGCGCAAGGCAAGCAGCCCACGAAACCGGAATGATTGCGGTGTTTTTTCTTCCGGGTAGCGAATCGTGAATTTACGCTGAAAGAAGTAGCGCCCCGTCAACCCCAGCCCTTTCAGTAATTCCAGTAATAACATACTCTTAAATAAATTTTTTAAAGCCTTCATATCACATACCTCGAACAAACCAGGGGCCAACGTTGAAAGCGATCAAGGCGCCTTCCACCGCAATCCATATGATAGTGATCGGAATCAATATCTTCCATCCAAGACGCATGATCTGGTCATAACGGTAGCGCGGGAACGTCGCCCGCAACCATAGAAAGAGGAACATAAAAAAGGCGGTCTTCAGAAACAGCCACCAAACACCATTCCCCAGCACCGAACCAATCATCGGAACATGTACACCCCAGGCGCCAAAGGGTGACATCCAGCCACCGAAGAACATCAATGCGGTAAAGATAGAAATAAGGATCATGTTGGCATACTCCGCCAAAAAGAATATGGCGAATGCCATGCCCGAATATTCAACATGGAACCCCGCGACGATTTCGGATTCTCCTTCAGCAACATCAAATGGTGCCCGGTTCGCCTCCGCGACCCCCGCAATCAGGTACACCATGAACATGGGAAACAGTGGCAACCAGTACCAATGGTAAATATTACCCGCCTGGGCAAGAACGATAGTGGATAGATTAAGACTTCCGCTGGCCATCAGAACCCCCACCAGGGCAAACCCCATCGCTATTTCATAGGCCACAATCTGTGCAGCGGAACGCATCGCCCCCAGTAAGGCATATTTGGAATTGGAAGCCCAACCTGCAAGAACGATTCCATAGACACCTAGTGAAGTCATAGCTAACAGATACAATAGACCGGCATTGATATTGGCCACCACCCAACCCTTGTAAAAAGGCACTACAGCCCATGCCGCCAGAGCCGGTGCAATAGCCAGAACCGGTGCGGTCAGAAACAGGAAACGATTCGCCTTGGTGGGTAAAATTACTTCCTTCATCATCAGTTTCAAGGCGTCTGCAATCGGCTGCAACCAACCTTTTGGCCCAACTCGGTTAGGTCCCATGCGCACCTGCATGTACCCGATAACCTTTCTTTCTGCAAATGTGAAATAAGCGACAACCAACATCAAGGGAACGACTACCAAGAGAACCTCCCCGAGAATGATCAGAAAGGTTAGAAAATCCGTCATACTTCTACTCCAGCAGGAGCAGGTCTCAGCCTGATCGGACCAGTGCTAACTCCCAAACCCTCCAGGCCGGCGATCCCGCTGGGAATCCAGGCGACGCCATTTGCCAGTGCATCATTGACACCCAGCGGCAAACGCACAGTATGGCCATCCTGCTCAACGAATACTTCCTCAACGTGACCGAGGAGCAGGCGGGTGCGCTCATGCTGATTTAGCCAGACTCCGGCAACTGCGGCATCTGAGGTCGCCTGCAATGGCGTCGACCTGCGCACCTGTGCATCAATCGCATAGATACTATGTCCGCCAGTCCTGATGATCTCTTCTGAAGAGATTGCCTCGGACAGGGCAAAATCTGATTCTGCATGGACTGAATTATCAAAACGCTGCGTCAGATCCATCCGGCTTTTAAGTTCTTCTCGAACCTCTTCTGAAGAGAGTTGCTCAAATCCACCCAAATCAAGCATGTTTCCCAGCACTCGCAATACCTTCCACCCTGGCCTTACCTCACCTGGGGGGGGCACCATACCCTTAAAACTCTGCCAACGCCCCTCAGTATTAACCAGGGTTCCCGAAGCCTCCATGGGGAGTGCCAGGGGTAGGATCACATCGGCATATTGCTTGGCCCGCTCACTAACAAAAGAGGTACACAACACGACCTGTTTAGCCTGCCCCAGAGCAGCTAGAGCCATTGCAGGATCGGCACAATCCCATTCAGGCTCGACTCCATAAAGAATATAAGTGGAACGGGGTTTGGCGAACATAGCCCGCGCATCCAGTCCGCCGGTTTCCTGTTTGCGTCCAGCCGCCCCACGGTGCGGTAGCGTCCCTGCCAAACAGGCGCCAGCCGAGTTAGCACCTTCCGGTAGATAACCAAAACGAATACCGGTGCGCGCAGCTAACTCTCCAGCCAGAATTCTCAGTTTTGCAAAAGCCGGGTGGTTGATACTCAGTGGGCCCAATAAAATGCTCCCTCGTTTCGCATTCAAGAGCAAAGAAGCTATGGCTTTGGCCTGCGTGGAAGGTTCCCCCGCTTTTTCCAGCCATCCTGGTAGGCTTTTATCTTGCGCGGCGCATACTGCTGCAAGGATATCTCTCAGGCTGAAAAGGATTTCACCCGGCGAGACGATCATTCGAGCCGCCAAAGGATAGGTAAAATCAAATGCCTGTGGATTAATATCCGCAACTTTAGATCCAGTAATAGCCGCCTTGCGCAAACGCATTCCGAGGATAGGTTGATCCTTGCGGATATTCGAACCCACCAGCAATACCACGTCGCTATTTTCCAACTCATCAATCGACTGCCCCAGCCAGAAGAACAGTGGATCAACCGCTTGACCGGAAAAATCCAACTGGTGTAACCGGTGATCTATGCTGAGTACACCCATGGCACGCAGCAATTTCTGAAACAGATAATGCTCTTCCAGGGTTGCATTAGGCGAAATCAACGCGCCCGTATTCCGAGCATCACCCGCACGCAGGTATTGCGCGGCCTGAACCAGCGCTTCATCCCATTCAGCCTCTCGCCATTGCCCTTTATCTTTGAGCATAGGCTTGAGAAGTCGATCTTCAGCGCCGGCAGCCACACAACTAAAACGATCCCGATCGGATATCCAGGTCTCGTTGATCGATTCATTTTCCCGTGGAACCACACGCACGATCCGGTTGCGATAGCTATGCGCATAAAGGTTGGAGCCCACACAATCATGCGCAGCGACACCTCGATGCTGAATCATCTCCCAGGCTCGCGCGGTAAAACGGAAAGGTTTGTCCGTCAACGCCCCAACGGGGCAAAGATCAATGATATTCCCCGCAAGCTCGGATTCCATAGCATGCTTGATAAAGGTACCGATGCGCATATTCTCCCCGCGCCCTGTCGCCCCAAGATCCCCTACACCTGCGACTTCATCTATAAACCGTACGCAACGGGTACAATGAATACAGCGCGTCATATTAGTCGCTATCAACGGCCCAATATCCGGGTCGGGAACGACCCGTTTGGCTTCCGTATAGCGAGATACCCCCTCACCGAATCCTATGGATATATCCTGCAATTCACACTCCCCACCCTGATCACAGACAGGGCAGTCCAGGGGATGGTTAATGAGCAGAAACTCCATGACACCTTTTTGAGCGGTGAGCGCCATCGGTGATCGAGTCAAAACCTTCATACCGTCATGTACTGGAGTGGCGCAGGCCGGCAGAGGCTTGGGGGTTTGTTCGACCTCCACCAGGCACATACGACAATTAGCGGCGATGGAAAGATGCTTGTGATAGCAAAACCGGGGAATATTGATCCCATGAGCATCAGCAACTTCGATCAACATGACTCCCAAAGGGGCAGTATAACTGACGCCATCAATCTCGATTCTAACCCGACTTTTCCTGTCCATTCGTTAGCGCCCCACCTAATAAATCCACCATCTACCAACGGCTGGAACCATACTGCAACCCTGTTCGATGTAATATTCAAACTCTTTCCGAAAGTGCTTGAGAGAGCTCGCCACCGCCATGGCAGCCGCGTCGCCGAGTCCGCAGATCACCCGGCCTTCGATCTTGCTGGCAACATCATCTAGTTTCCCCAAATCTCCCAGATGTCCTTGCCCATTAATGATCCGCGTCAACATGCGGTAGAGCCACCCCGTACCTTCCCGGCAAGGGGTACATTGGCCACAGGATTCCTTGAAATAAAAGCGTGAGATGCGTTGCAACGTCTTAACCATATCCGTTGTTTCATCCATGACGATAACTGCACCAGCGCCCAGCATCGAACCAGCCCTGCCAATAGACTCATAATCCATATTGGTCTTCAACATGATCTCGCCAGGCACGACGGGCACCGAACTACCACCGGGTATTACCGCCTTGAGCTGACGCCCCTCTAGCATCCCGCCCGCCATCTCCAGCAATTCAGCGAAAGGCGTACCCATTGAAACTTCATAGTTCCCCGGCTTGTTAACATGCCCTGAAACCGCAAATATCTTTTCACCACCGGATCTCTCAGTCCCAAGACGTGCAAACCACTCTCCGCCCTTACGCATAATCACTGGAATAGAGGCCAGGGACTCAGTGTTATTTATATTTGTGGGTCGGCCATAAAGACCGAAATTGGCTGGAAAAGGAGGTTTGAATCTGGGCATCCCTTTCTTGCCCTCCAGTGACTCTAGTAGGGCCGTTTCTTCCCCACAGATATAAGCACCGGCGCCCAATGAAGGGTAAATATCGATATCGATGCCACTTCCTTGAATATTTTTCCCCAGCAAACCCGCTGCATAGGCTTCGCGCACAGCATCTGTGAACCGTTGATAAGGTTCATCCATGAATTCACCGCGCATATAGTTATAACCTACCGTAGCGCCAACGGCATAACCTGCAATCGCCATGCCTTCCACCACGGCATGGGGATTAAACCGCAGAATATCGCGATCCTTAAATGTGCCGGGTTCGGATTCATCCGAATTGCAAATGATATATTTTTGCCCCACCGCCTGACGCGGCATAAAGCTCCACTTAAGACCGGTGGGGAAACCCGCTCCACCACGCCCTCGCAAGTTAGAAATCTTGACATTCTCAATGATTTCATCTCGCATCGGCTTTTCGGCAAGAATGCGCTTCCATGCTGCGTACCCACCTTCAGCCAAATAAGCCTTGATTGACCAGGGTTCAGAATGATGCAAGGTAATGAAGCAGACTTGATTTACCACAGCATTTACTCCAGCGAATCAAGAATTTTATCAATTTTTTCTGGCGTAAGATTCTCATGATAAACATGATCAACCTGCATCATCGGCGCACCACCACAAGCCGCCAGGCATTCTTCCTCGTGTTTCAGATAAAAGCGGCCATCTGGCGTACTTTTACCCAAACCAATACCCAATTTTTTTTCAATACAGGCAACCACCTCGTCACCTCCACGCAACATACAAGAAATATTGGTACAAACAGCAATGACATGCCGTCCTACCGGCTCGAGATTGAACATCGAATAAAAACTGGCCACCTCATAAACCGCAATCGGATGGAGTTCCAGATAATCGGCTACGGCATCCATTTTCTCCCGTGACAGCCAAAGATCTTCATGCTGTACGGCACGCAAAGCCGCCAGAACCGCGGACCGCTTCTGATTGTCCGGGTAACGTTTCAGCCAACCACTAATTTCCATCTTGACATGCCGGGATAATAGGTCCGACTGACGTATCTGCGCTTCCACCATTAGCGATCCACCTCTCCAAAAACGATGTCTTGCGTACCAATGATAGCAACGACATCAGCCAGCATATGTCCCCGACTCATTTCGTCCAGCGCAGACAGATGAACGAAACCTGGTGCACGAACCTTGAGTCGATAGGGCTTATTGGCCCCATCGGATACCAGATACACACCAAATTCGCCTTTCGGATGTTCGACTGCAGCATAGGCTTCTCCTTGTGGAATAACATACCCTTCGGTAAATAGTTTGAAATGATGGATGAGTGCTTCCATATCCGCCTTCATTTCTTCACGCGGAGGGGGGGCGACCTTGCGATCACCCACCATCACAGAGCCGGGATTCTTGCGCAGCCAGTCAATACACTGCTTGATTATTCGGTTGGACTGGTGCATTTCCTCAATGCGCACCAAATACCGATCATAGCAATCGCCATTCGCGCCAACCGGAATATCGAAATCCAACTGGTCATAGACCTCGTAGGGTTGTTTCTTACGCAAATCCCAGGCAATTCCCGAGCCGCGCAGCATTGGCCCGGTAAACCCCAAAGCCAGGGCACGCTCGGGTGAGACGACCCCGATATCCACGGTACGCTGTTTCCATATCCGGTTATCCGTCAACAGGGTTTCGTATTCATCCACGCACCCCGGAAAGCGATCAGTAAAAGCCTCGAGAAAATCCAGCAAAGTCCCATTGCGATGCTCATTTAAGCGTTGAACTTCTTGCTCACTGCGCCAGTGGGAGGGCTGATATTTGGGCATCACGGTCGGAAGATCCCGATAAACGCCACCTGGTCGGTAATATGTAGCATGCAGGCGAGCACCGGAAACAGCCTCATAACAGTCCATCAAATCCTCTCGCTCTCGAAAAGCATAGAGAAATACGGTCATGGCGCCGATATCCAGCGCATGGGCACCCAACCACATCAGATGGTTTAAAATACGGGTGATTTCATCAAACATTACCCGGATATATTGCGCCCGCACGGGCGGAATAACTCCTAACATTTTTTCGATAGCCAGAACGTACCCATGCTCGTTGCACATCATGGACACATAATCCAGTCGATCCATGTAGCCGATATTTTGATTATAGGGTTTGCTTTCAGCCAGCTTTTCAGTACCCCGATGCAGTAAACCGATATGGGGATCGGCGCGCTCAATAACCTCGCCGTCCATTTCCAGCACCAACCGCAATACGCCATGTGCCGAGGGATGTTGGGGTCCGAAGTTAAGGGTGTAATTGTGGATCTCAGCCATTCTCGGTGCCTTCTTTTGAGGTGGTCTGATCGACATAACGATTATCTTCCCGGATCACCTTGGGCACCAGCACGCGTGGTTCAATCTTAACCGGCTCATAGATCACCCGCATCTGTTCGGGGTCATAACGCATCTCGACATGACCGATCAACGGAAAATCCTTGCGGAATGGATGTCCGATAAAACCGTAATCTGTCAGAATTCTGCGTAAATCGGGATGGCCATTAAAAATGATTCCAAAAAGATCAAAAGCCTCGCGCTCGAACCAGTTAGCAACCGGCCAGATGTTGATAACACTCGGAGTACGTGGCATTTCATCATCGTCACAGAAGGCACGTATTCGCAGGCGATGATTGTGTGTGACTGACAGCAAATGATAGACGACAGCAAAGCGCGAAGTTTCCAGATTGGGCCTCGGAGGGGGGTCATCAAAACTGAAAAAACCCGAGGTTGCCGGCTGAACGCCCCGACTGAAACCTTCCTGGGTAGCATTCTGTGTTGACCATTCATCCAGGCCATAATGAAGATAATCCACCCCACAAAGATCGATTAGCTGCTCAAATCTGAATTCCTTCTGGTCACGCAAATTCAAACATAGATCTTGCAGGTCGACCGGGGCTGTTTCGATTGTGATTTCGTCATGCTCGAGATGGAATTTAGTAATCACGCCAGATAACTGTTTTCGTAGCGCATCCAGCAAAATCTGCATTCTGGTTGATCCGGCCTGCTTCTGCTCCATGGACTCACTCACCGCGCGATAGTATTGGTTCGTTTGATTTTATTTTGTAGCTGGATGATGCCATACAGCAGCGCTTCAGCGGTCGGGGGGCAGCCTGGTACATAGATATCGACCGGCACGATTCGATCACAACCGCGCACCACAGAATAGGAATAATGGTAATAGCCACCCCCGTTGGCGCAGGAACCCATCGAAATCACCCACCGGGGTTCAGCCATCTGATCATAGACCTTGCGCAAAGCAGGAGCCATCTTATTCACTAGAGTACCCGCCACAATCATGACATCTGACTGCCGCGGGCTTGGGCGAAACAAAATTCCAAATCGATCAAGATCGTATCGTGCAGCACCGGCATGCATCATTTCCACAGCACAACAGGCCAACCCGAAAGTCATCGGCCAAAGTGAACCGGTACGCGCCCAGTTGATCAATTTGTCAGCGTTCGTGGTCACCCAACCCTCTTCGAGAACACCCTCTATTCCCATTCCAGCGCCCCCTTCTTCCATTCATAAATGAAACCCACCACAAGAATCCCAAGAAATACCGCCATGGCAAACAGGCCAAACAGGCCAATCTTTCCCAGGGCCACCGCCCAAGGGAACAAAAATACGATTTCCAGATCAAAAACGATAAAAAGAATGGCCACGAGATAGTAGCGCACATCAAACTTCATGCGTGAATCTTCAAAAGCCTCGAAACCACATTCATAGGGTGAATCCTTTGCTGGATCCGGGTGACGGGGTCCAAGCATCATTCCCATCGCCATCGGCCCGATACCTACAAGGATCCCCACGGCAATAAAAACCAGTATTGGGAGATAGTTCTCCAGCATAAAACCCTACTCCTGGTCAGCTCGCCAAATTCCCACTTTACTAGCATGGAAAGGGCTATTAGCCGTTTGATTCATTTATTTACAGCGTCTGTATTATATCTTGTTTTTACAAAGGAGCCTAATTATACAACCTTATAATTTCGTCAATGGCAATTCAGAGCCCCCCCTGATCTGCCGTATCAGTCATGCTCCCTGATGACCTGATATCAGCCTTCTGATTTAATATCAATAGCCAGGCCCTCTTTAGGCTCTGTTGTCAAGCTATTACTAATTCTTTAGCGCAATCGATCAAACCCATCACCTTGAACGCCCGCCATTTTGGCGGATAGATCGGGAAATGTCCATCCACTTCTGGATCATGCGGAATTCAATTATATCCTCGACAGCGTTAGAGGCATTGGGGGTTAATAGATTCCAAGGTACTACCGCGAGGTGCCTTGGGAATCGCTTATCTTTAACAGTAAATAGTGATGCAGCCTTTATAAAGGCTGGAACTGCGACCCATGCGGTCATGGATGACTACGGGACCGCAAGAGATCGTTATGCCTGGAAGAACTTTCGGTTAATATAATGACATTCTGAGTCATGTTCGATCCTCGCATGAATATTCTCCACACTGAATGGTCAGACGGATGGGGTGGCCAGGAACGCCGTATCATCACCGAAATGTGCGGTATGCTCGGGCGCGGCCACCGGGTCTGGTTGCTCACCCGCACGCACGCACAAATCGCGCAACACGCGCGTCTCAACGGCATACCAGTCTATTGCGCACCCATGCGGGGGCCCGCCGACCTGGCTTCGACTATCTATACCCGGCGATTACTGCACCGATTGAAAATCGATGTTATCAATACCCACAGTGGTGTGGATACATGGATCGGTGGACTCGCCAGCCGCTTGGGACACCCAGTAACCTTTATTCGCACCCGCCATCTCGATATCCCACTGAGACGCAGGCCAAGCAACTTCATTCACTACCTACCGGATCAAATTATTACCTGCGGATCGAATACGATGAATCACCTAATCAACAACTGCAACTTTCCTTCTCGGCAAATTACGAACATACCCACGGGAATCGATTTTCACCATTTCCAACCGCAACGTGATCGCTCCGAGATGCGCCGAACCCTGAATATTCATGACCAGCAGCCATCGATTTTGATGGTCGGAGTTCTGCGTGGAGTCAAAAGGCACCTTCTTGCTCTCGAGGCGCTTCAGCTACTTCACCAACATCATCCCGATGCCGTTTTAGTCATTGCCGGGGAAGGCCCTATGCGAACCGAAATCGAGGCTCAAGCACAACAGCTCGATCTCGTCGAATCTATTCGGTTTCTGGGTTACCGGGATGATATCCCCGATCTCATGCATGCGGCTGATCAACTATGGCTAACCTCTCGATCCGAAGGTGTCCCTCAAGTTGTAACCCAGGCGTTGGGGCTAGGCTTACCGGTAGTCAGCACTGATGTCGGCAGTGTACGCGACCTCATTATACCTGGGAAAACCGGCCTGCTCGCTCCGGCGGAAGATGCTCCTGCCATCGCCGAGGCCGCCACCCAGCTCATCGGAGATACTGAGTTATGCCGCCGGATTGCTATCAATGGTCAGGCGCTCGCACAATCGCGTTTTAGCCTCGACGGCATGCTCGATGCCACCGAAAATATCTACCAGCTATGCCTGGAAAAGGCATGAACGCACGCGCTGTTCCCGTACTCATGTATCATCATGTCAGCCCCTTTCCGGGGCTGGTTACAATCTCACCAGCGACATTCCGGGCACATATGGAAAGAATCGCCCATGCTGGCTATGCTACTTTGAACGCCAGTCAGCTCACCGGCTGGATCAAAGGACAAGTCAGTGTGCCGACCAAAAGCGTGTTGATCACATTTGACGACGGCTATCTCGATAACTACGTCTATGCTTACCCCGTTCTCCGCCAATTGGGGCTGCATGCTGTGATCTTTACCGTTACAGGATGGATTGGCGACGGCCCGGCCCGCAGATTTCACGGCGAAGGCCTCGTACCGGTGACGCCTGACCATAGCGCATGTAAAAGACGTATCGAACAGGAGAGAGCAGATGAAGTCATGCTGCGCTGGTCGGAAATCGAACGCATGGCACGCGACGACACCATCGAGATTCATTCTCACACCCACTCACACCTGCGTTGGGACAAACTCTATCCTGACCCGCATATGCGCCTGCAAGCACTAATCGAAGACCTGGAACAATCCCGTCTGACCCTGCAAAAACGCCTTGGCATAGACGATCAACATCTTTGTTGGCCCTGGGGTCATTATGATGCCGCCTACACCGACCTGGCCAGAAAGCTGGGGTTTGAAACCCAATACACCGTCGAGCGAGGGACCAACCACCTGCACGACGATCCACAACATATTAAACGCATCGACACCAAGGAAAGATCCGGGGGATGGCTTGCCCGACAGTTGTTCACCTATCGCTCACCATTGAGATCCAGCGCCTATCTGGCTATTCGGAGGCATTAAACCATGCGTTTTACACCCTTTACTGAAATTCTTTACTGGACACTGAGGCTGACCCATCGATTTGACCGGCGCACACGTGACCAGAAGGATTTCAACCCTTCCAGGGTTAAACGCATCCTGGCGGTCTCTACCACAGCACTGGGCGACACCATCATGAGTACCGCCGGCATTTGCGCGCTACGTGAACGCTACCCGGAAGCCCATCTGACTGCCCTGCTAAATCCCCTTAATGGCCAAATCCTCAATCACGATCGATCTATTAATGAACGCATATTCTATTCTGGTCGATATAAGAATTTCTGGCACACCTTGCTTGTGTTACGGCGAAAGAAATTCGATGTGGCGGCTATTCTTCATGGTAACGAACCACAGATTACACCATTGCTCTATATGGCCGGAATACCATTTATATTCAAGCTGCCCAATACCAGTCGCTATCGTTTTTTATTGAGCAACAAAGGTTCGGTCATGACATGGTCAAATCTAGGGCATGGACTTGATCAACGTTGCGAGGTCGCCACTCTTGCCGGATGCCAGGATCCCTCTCGGAGAATACAGCTCACAATAGACCCAAAGGCCAGGGGAGCCGCTCACTCGATACTACAGAAATTTGGTGTTCGACAGCCTTCGATAATCATAGGTTTTCAAATAGGTGCCTCCAAGGCTATACGCCAATGGCCGGCAAGTTCATTTATTGAATTAGGGCAGCGATTGCGTGCCATTGACAGAAGTCTATACATCCTCGTCATGGGAAGCCCCAATGAACAGAGTTTGGCAGATCATATCAGCGTTAAAATAGGGGTAAACTGCATTTCTGTAGCCGGTAAGGTTCCTTTGGATGCTTTGCCGACTCTGGTAACACTTATGGATCTTTTAGTAACCGGTGACACCGGCCCCATGCATATTGCTTTTGCGGTTGATACGCCAACCGTATGCCTATTTGCAGCCACTAACCCTGCTGGTTCGGGGCCTTATGAGCAAACTCAAAGACATACGGTTATTGCTAAGCCGTGGAACTTGTCCGATCAGAATCTTCCCCAACCCATGGCCCGCATCACTGTCGAAGAGGTGGAAAGCGCCGTCAAACGTCTCCTTACCCGATCAGAGCGTCAGAAAAAATGCGCATCCTACTGATAACCGACCAATACATAGGCAGCGATCATTCCGCTATAGAATCTATTTTTGGCTGCTATTTAACCGAGTGGGCACAGATCCACAAGGTCTATTTCGATCGCGGTGCAAAAACAAAACAAACAAACTCAAGGCAAGACATCATACTGCCGCATGGATTGAGGAAAACTCATTACTTATCGTTGTGGCAACAAATTATTGAAACCGGAACCTATGACGTCATTATCGTAAGGAACCTGTTTCCAGTTCTGGCACAAATTCTCAAGATCAAGCAGGAATTAAACTTTAGCGTACTGTTTTGGGACTCTTTCCCTCACACTTATCGCCGATGGTATGAGGCACAGGTAACGGGTCGGGGGTTATGGAGAAAATCGTCTTTTGGCAGCGTGCGATGGTTATATCCCCATCACCCGGACCCACCAAGAACTTTTTTGTCCAGAGCTGGTCATTCCAAGTCACCCCCTTCCCATGGGGTTTGATTTTGAAAGATATAATTCTATTCTTCATAGACAAAATAAAGATACAGAAACCAAAACTGGAATAAACAAACCGCTGCGCTTTATTTACGCCGGTACGATTGATCGCTTGCGACAAATGGATATCGTTTTGGAAGGCTTTCATAAAGCCGATGGCGCATATGAATTACATATCTATTCATCAATTGATGAGCAGCAAAGAGGGGATCTTCATATACCCAATGACCCACGATTTTATTACCATACTCCTCTTCCGAGAAATGATCTCTTGCGAGAGATCGCACGATCGGACATCGGTGTAAGTCTCATTCCACCCGTCCGTTTGTATCTTGGATCATCGCCTACCAAGACATATGAATACGCGGCATGCGGCACTGTACCTCTGATTAATTATATTCCAGAATATAAGGAAATATTTAACAACAATAATGCCTTCTTTTGTAAATTTGATCAGGATCACATATCCTACACAATATCAGAGATATGCAAATACCAATTAATAGAAATAAATTCCAGAGGGACCGAATCTTATAAAGTTATTAACTCAAAAAGGAATTATAGAAATATGTCTTCATCGTTTTACTTATTTATTAAAAATATAGTTAATAAATAATTCAACATTATTAACTGTTTTATCCCAACTACTCTCTTTGGCGTACTGTATTGCATTAAATGACATCTCTTTGACATTTTCAGGATTTTCAAGAATATATCTCATACATTCATAAATTGATATTACATCACCTGAGTCGCACAATAGACCATTATATCCATCAATGATTATCTCCTCATTTGCTGTCCCAATTGATCCTATTGCAGGAAGTCCACAAGCATTTGCCTCAAGATGGACTAAGCCAAACCCTTCGAATGAATTATTAGTATTCATCGATGGTAATACATGGCACTTACATATAGAAAATGTTTTTAATAGATAATTATGGCTAATAAGACCTGTTTGTATTATATTATTCCCTAGCCTGAATTTACTTATAAGAGTATTATAATATTTATTTTTAATTCCAACCATATATAACTTTATCTCAGGATTTCTTTCTATAATCACCTTAAACGCTTGCAAAAGGCGAGATACACCTTTCCGCTCTTTTTTGGATCCAACAAAAATAAATGCATCCTCCTTATAAGGAAGGTTCATTGGGTGATATTGAGTAATATTAACACTCCAATGAATAACCTTCAAAGGACCTATATACCACCTTTCCAATTTATTTTTAGTATAATTACTCGGAACTATAATGCCATCAATAAAATGAGATAAATATCTTTTAATAAACCCTTTGAATCCACTTATAAATGGATAGTATATATAAGTTCCATGACCTATTAAGTTGGCACTTCATGATCTTGTGTGGGTAACGCGGTCGAATCTCGATCACTTTCTGAAAGGTGTTGGCCTCTACATCAATGATTTGGCTTTCTTAATTAAGGCTCTTCAGAAAAATCAGTGGGTAAAAATATAGCGGATTCGCAACAAGAGGGATAGTTTTTCAGGAAATAAGGGTAGAGCATCCTGCTCCGATTCCGAGAAGATGGAAGTATCAAG